>NZ_JBWKFN010000015.1:15814-20321 GCF_056434245.1 Streptomyces sp. NPDC044064 | reverse complement strand
CACCCCCCCCCCCCCCCCCCCCCCCGACACCGCCCCACCCCCCCCCCCCCCCCTCCCCCCCCCCCCCGCGCCCCCCCCCCCCCCCCCCCCCCCCCCACGCCGTCATCTCCACGCACGCGGCGTCGTCACCCGTGCGGGCCACACCACCGGGACGCCGGGGCCGCTCTCCCTGCGGGACAGCCGGCCGGACGTCCTCGTTCTCATGACCCATGAAGCCGTGGCCGAGCACGCCGGGGGCACCGGCCCTGGAGTGGTATCCGCCACAGCACACGACGTCGTACCCGGGGCCGACCCCCTCCGGCACGGGCATCCTCTCGGGCGAGGATGTCCGTGGCGTCCGCCGCCAGCGTGCCGCGCACCGCGGCGTTCCCGTCCTCGGCCATCATGGAGCGGCCCGGCTCGTGGTCCCGGCCGCCGGGCGGGACGTCGTCGGCGCCGGACCCGGTGATACCCGCCATGTCCACGCCCAGGTAGGTCAGCACGCCTGCGACCCCGACCGACCCTACGTAATGTAGGTTCCCAACCGCCATCGGCCACACATCTGTTCACCGGGGGAGCACCATGCAGGACACGGAAGCGAAACCGAGCCCGGCGGAGGAGGTCTGCGTGCGCGCCCTCGCCCCGACGCTGACCCTGCTGATCGTCAGCCTTCTCGTCGCCGCCGTCGGCGTGTACGAGCTCTGCGGCTTCGGGCTGCACAGCCTCGACCGGCGCCCGCACCTGTTCAGCGACGGCCTGGCGACCGGCGGGGTGATCGTCGCCGTCGTGGCGGCCGGGGCCGCGGTGGGCAATCTGGCGTGGACCCTTGCGGCGGCCCGGCGGGGCGGCCAAGGTCCGGGATGAGATCCTGTGAAGCAGGTATGTGTACACCTGTACACATCCGCGCTACCCTACGAGCTGTAGGGTCAGCGTAGCCCCGTCCCCCTCCCCAAGGTGCCCGCCACCATGCCCGCACAACAGTCGAGCCTGACCACCCCGCAGGTCCCCGCTCAGCGCAACCGCCGTGCCCGCATCCCCTTCCCGTCCGCCGGCGACGGCCGGCTCCGGAAGCGGGCGGCGACCGCCACCGTCTGGTACCTGCGTCTGCAGGTGGTGCTCAACATCGCGGCGGTCGTCTCGCTGCCGTTCCGCGAGGAGGTGCACGAGCACAACGGAGGCGCGTTCTTCACGCCCTACCTGGCCACCGCCGGCCTGGGCTCGGCGGCCCTCGCGCTCTTCCTCGCGATCGTGATGCGCCGCCGCAAGCGAGCGGCCTGGGTCTTCAACCTCCTCCTCGCCGGCCCGCTCTTCTCCCTCTACGTCCTCGCCCTCACCCGCGACCCCTACCGCGAGCACGTCTTCAACTGGCTCTCCGCCGCCCTGACCGGCCTGTTCGTGGCCGCCCTGCTGATCGGCCGACGCGAGTTCGACGCGATCGGCGACCGCTCCAACCCGCGCCTGGCGCTCGCCGTGGGCACCGGCGGCGCGCTGCTCAGCGCCGCCCTCGGCACACTGCTCGTGCACGCGACCAACAAGCTGCCCGGGGCCACCCTCGAGGACGAGATCGCCTACACCCTGCTGCGCGGCATCAGCGTCGGCCCGCTCGCCGACCGCGTCGCCGCCGTCGACGCGCCCCGCTGGACGGACGTGATCGTCAACGTCCTGGTCGCGGCGACCTTCCTCCTGGTCCTCTACGCCTGCTTCCGTGCCCCGCGCGGTGAGTGCCTGCTGGCTCAGGAGGACGAGCGGAAGCTGCGTGCGCTGCTGGACCGGCACGGCGAACGCGACTCCCTCGGCTACTTCGCCCTGCGCCGCGACAAGGCCGTCATCTTCTCCCCCAGCGGCAAGGCGGCCGTCACCTACCGTGTCGTCGGCGGCGTCAGCCTGGCCTCCGGCGACCCCATCGGCGACCCCGAGGCCTGGCCCGGCGCCATCGACGCCTGGCTGGCCGAGGCCCGCCGCCACGCCTGGACCCCGGCCGTCATGGGCGCGAGCGAGGAGGCCGGCACCATCTACTCCCGCCATGGTCTGGACGCCCTGGAACTGGGCGACGAGGCGATCGTCGACCTGTCCGACTTCACCCTCGAAGGCCGGGCCATGCGGGTGGTCAGGCAGGCCCACAACCGCGTCCGCCGGGCCGGCTACACGGTCCGCATCCGCCGCCACGAGGAGATCCCCGACGAGGAGATGGCCCTCCTCGTCGACCGCGCCGACCACTGGCGCGACGGTGCCACCGAACGCGGCTTCTCCATGGCCCTGGGGCGGCTCGGCGACCCCGGCGACGGCCGCTGCGTCATGCTGGAGTGCCGGGACGCGGACGACGTGCCCCGGGCCCTGCTCAGCTTCGTCCCCTGGGGCGAGGCCGGCCTCTCCCTCGACCTGATGCGCCGCGACCGCGACTGCGAGAACGGCCTGATGGAGTACATGGTCGTGGAACTCCTGTTGCGGGCCGAGGAGCTGGGCGTCGGCCGGGTGTCCCTGAACTTCGCGATGTTCCGCTCGGTCTTCGAACGCGGCTCCCGTCTCGGCGCCGGGCCCGTGCTCCGCCTCTGGCGCTCGGTCCTCACCTTCTTCTCCCGCTGGTGGCAGATCGAGTCCCTGTACCGCGCGAACGCCAAGTACCGCCCGGTCTGGGAGCCGCGCTTCCTCCTCTTCGCGAAGAGCAGCGACATCCCCCGCATCGGCCTGGCCAGCGCCCGGGCGGAGGGCTTCCTCACCCCGCCCGCCCTGCCGGCCCTCACCCGCCGCAGGCAGTCCGGCTGCCCGGAGCTCACTTCACCCCGGTAGTCCGCAGCACAGTGAGCACGAGGGTCCGCGCCACCTCCACCACCTCACGGAGGGACACGGACTCCCGGGGGCTGTGCGCGGCCCGGACGTCTCCCGGCCCGTACTGCAGGGTCGGGATCCCGGCCCCCGCGTACAGCCGCAGGTCGCTGCCGTACGGCGCCCCGCGCTCCCGGGGCCGGGTGGCCCAGCCGTTGGCGTCGGCGCAGGCGTCGCGCACCTCGTCGCGCAGCGGATGCCCCTCCGGAAGCCGCCCGCTCGCGAACTGCCCACCCGGCCAGCTCACCTTCGCCGGGTGCTCCCGCAGCCAGGGATGACCGGCGCACACCTCGGCCACGCACCGCTCGAACTCCGCCCGTGCCTCGCCC
Organism: Streptomyces sp. NPDC044064; assembly: GCF_056434245.1. NCBI lineage: Bacteria > Bacillati > Actinomycetota > Actinomycetes > Kitasatosporales > Streptomycetaceae > Streptomyces > Streptomyces sp. NPDC044064. The sequence goes on along the minus strand of NZ_JBWKFN010000015.1, from coordinate 17,190 downwards.
GGCTCCTCCCCCAGCCGCACCCCGAGCCGCCCCTCGGCCACCAGCAGATCGGGCACGCTGCTCGCCCAGTCCCCGGAGCGCAGGGTCCCGACGGAAAGGGCGTACGGGATCGGATACTCGGCCATCAGCGGCGAGGGCTCCGCGTTGCGGGCGGTCTCCAGCCGGGCCAGCGCCTCGTGCAGCGGCACATAGGCATCGATCGCACTGACCCCGGCGTCCCGGGAACTTGCGTGCGCGGCCCGGCCGGGCACGGAGAGGCGGAAGGTCAGGGCCCCGGCGTTGGCGGTGATGAGGGTCCCACCGGTGGGCTCGGTGATGACGCAGGCATCGCCGCGGTACCCCCGCTTCAGAGTCCCGAAAGCACCGATCCCCCCGTCCTCCTCGCCGACGACGAAGTGCACGGCGACACGCCCCCGCAACCGCACCCCGGCGGCGCGTACGGCGGCCAGCGCGGCCAGATGGGCGACGATCCCCGCCTTCATGTCACAGGCTCCGCGCCCGTGCACGACGTCCCCGGTCACCCTCGGCACGAACGGATCCCCGTCCCAGGCGGCGAGGTCCCCGGGCGGCACGACGTCCACATGCCCCTGCAGGACCAGCGTCGGCCCGTCCCCGCCCCCCTCGCTGAGCCCCACCAGGCCCCACGCCTCCGTACGCGGCACCTCCATGCCGGGAAACGCCGGGTCGGCCAGCAGCGCGGGCAGATCCATGGACCACAGGTCGACCTCGAGCCCGAGCCGCTCCAGCCACCCCGCCAGCAGGTGCTGGATCTCCGACTCGGCGGCACTCCCGGTCACGCTCGGAACCGCGATCAGCTCCAGCAGCATCCGCCCGACGGCCGCCTCGTCGACACACGCGAGAACGGCAGCCTCCTGATCACTGAGCACGACGGCTCCCCTCCCGAGGTCGACTCCCGCTCCGATCATGACCCCGCCGAGCCACCGGCAACAGACCTCGCCCACAGAGCAACCCACCGACGACGACCGGGCCGCACCGTCCGACGCCGATTCCGCCCCACAAGGCCCACCCGCCAACGACAAACCCACCCCACAGGCGCCCCCACACCCGACGCCAGAAGCCGCACACCCCACCCGCCCCCGCGCCAGCCACCCGCGAGCCCACCCGGCACGAGGCCCGCACCCGCCAACCGCGAGCCCACCGGCACGGGGCCCGCACCCGCCGACGACGAACCCGCCCCACAGGCGCCCCCACACCCGACGCCAAAAGCCGCACACCCCACCCGCCCCCGCGCCAGCCACCCGCGAGCCCACCCGGCACGGGGCCCGCACCCGCCAACCGCGAGCCCACCGGCACGGGGCCCGCACCCGCCGACGACGAACCCGCCCCACAGGCGCCCCCACACCCGACGCCAAAAG
>NZ_JBWKFN010000015.1:0-15716 GCF_056434245.1 Streptomyces sp. NPDC044064 | reverse complement strand
AGCCGCACACCCCACCCGCCCCCGCGCCAGCCACCCGCGAGCCCACCCGGCAGGGAGCCCGCACCCGCCGACGACGAACCCGCCCCACAGGGGCCACCCGCAGCCGGCGACGAAAGCTGCACGGGTGGTGCGGGTGGGAACCGGAACCCCGCCGAAGGCGAAGCCGAGGCGTCCCGCCCCGGATGCCCTCAGTGCCCCCCGCTCCCCACGATCCCCCCGCCCACCGTGAACCCGATGACCGCCCCGCCCCCTTCCCGCCGGAAGGCGAAGGGCGCGCCGCCATGCGCCATGGCGACCTCGCGGACGATGGACAGGCCGAGCCCCGACCCCGGCAGGGACCGCGCGTCGGCAGCACGGTAGAAGCGGTCGAAGATACGGATCAGGTCGCCCTCGGCGATACCGGGACCCCGGTCGAGGACCTCGACCCGGACGGTCCCGAGCCGCGCGGGCCCGGTGATGCCGATCTCGATGGGCGCCTTGCCGTCGCGGTCGAACTTCGCCGCGTTCTCGACCAGGTTGGACAGGGCCCGCTGCAGCATCCCGGGCCGCCCGTCGGTACGCGTGTCGCCGCTGGTGCGCAGCACGATCTCCCGGCCGGTGCGCCGCTTGGCCAGCCCCATCACGTCCTCGGCGATGTCGGCGAGGTCCACCCGCTGCGGCGGCTCCGAGTCGGACTGCCCGGCCGCGAGGTCGACCAGCTCGTTGACCAGGTCGGTCAGCTCCCGGGCCTCCTGGGTGAGGTCGGCGACGAGTTCCTCCCGGGTCGCCGGGGGAAGCTCGTCGATCCTGCGCAGCAGCGAGATGTTCGTACGCAGCGAGGTCAGCGGTGTCCGCAGCTCGTGCCCGGCGTCCTGGACCAGCCTGCGCTGGTCCTCCTCCGACTGGGCGAGCCGGCCGAGCATCCGGTCGAAGGCACGGCCGAGCCGGCCCACCTCGTCCAGGCCCGCGACGGGCACCTCGATGCCGAGCTGGCGGGTGCGCGCCACGTCCTCGGCGGCGGAGGTGAGTATCACCAGCCGCATGGTGATCCGGCGGGCCAGCCACCAGCCGAACAGCCCCGCGGCGACCACGACCGCCGCCATCAGGATCAGCGTCCGCTGCTGCAGCGCCCGCAGCAGGTCCTCGGTGTCGCTGAACTCCTGCGCGACCTGCACCGCGCCCTTCCCGTCCCCGAGGGAGACGGTGGCGATGCGGAACAGGTCCTCGCCGACCCGGACGTCCTTGTGCTGGACCACCTTGCCGGCCCCCTGCGCGGTGGCCACGCCCTTGTCCCGGACGGTGACGGGCAGCACCGGACTGCCGTGGTCGACGATCTGCCCCTGCGCGCCGAGCACCTGTACGTCGGTCCGGGCCGGCCGGACCAGATCATGGCCGGGGCGGGAGGAGGAGAAGTCCTCGGGGACCATCTCGTGCTGCCGCACCTCGTCCTGCACGTCCTGGACGACCTGGGTGAACACCGACTGCTGGTCGACCCGGACCAGGCGCGCGGCGGAGCCGTACGACAGGATGCCGACGAGGATGGTCACGGCGGCGGTGACGGCCGCGAAGGACACCGCGAAGGTGGTACGCAGAGACACGAGCCTCGGCCGGGGCCCGGCCGGCAGCCGCCAGCGGCGGCCCACTAGTCCTCCCGCAGCACGTAACCCACGCCCCGGACGGTGTGGATCAGCTGGGGAGCACCGGGCTCGTCCAGCTTGCGGCGCAGGTAGCCCACGTACACGGCGAGGTTCTTCGAGCCGGGACCGAAGTCGTAGCCCCAGATGCGGTCGTAGATCGTGGAGTGGTCGAGGACGATGCCCGCGTTGCGGACCAGCAGCTCCAGCAGCTCGAACTCGGTGCGGGTCAGCTCCAGCTCACGCCGGCCGCGCCAGGCCCGCCGGGCCTGGAGGTCCATCCGGATCCCGGCGGCCTCCACCTGCCGGTCGGAGACCTGGACGTCCCGCCCGCCGTCACCGCCGGTGCCCGTGGCGCCGCCGGCGCCCGCGGGTACCGGGCTGGTGCGGCGCAGCAGGGCCCGCAGCCGTGCGAAGACCTCTTCCACGTCGAACGGCTTGACCACGTAGTCGTCGGCGCCGGCGTCCAGGCCCGCGATGCGGTCGGCGGTCTCCACCAGGGCGGTGAGCATGAGGATCGGGGTGCGGTCGCCCTCGGCCCGCAGCACCCGGCAGACCTGGAGCCCGTCGATGCCCGGCATCATCACGTCCAGCACGAGGACGTCCGGCGGGGTCCGGTGGGCCTGTGCCAGCGCTTCCACGCCGTCGGCCACCGCCGTCACCTCGTACCCCTCCAGGGTCAGGGCCCGCTCCAGGGCATGACGGATGGCACGGTCGTCTTCGGCGAGCAGCACATTCTGGGGCACGTCCCCAGTCTGCCAAGGCCTCCGCCGGTTCGGCCGGGACGAGCGGGTCTACGATCACCCTTTTTACCCGTCTCTCACCGTCACAGGAGCAACCCGGAGCGGAGGCCTACCGTCTTTTCACCGTCACGCCCCGAGCCGGGCCAGCTGCTCCTCGAACGGCACGACCGCGAGGTCGTCCTCGGCCGGGAGGCCGTCCTCGGCAGGCCGGGCCGCCGACAGCCCCTGCATCAGGGCCGCCAGCTCCCCCGCCGCCCGCTCGGTCCGCTCGGGCAGGCCCTCCGCACCCCAGTCCTCCGAGGCGGCGTACACGGCGGTGGGTACGACCACGGCCCGGAGGTAGGCGAACAGCGGACGGAGCGCGTGCTCCAGCACCAGGGAGTGGCGGGCGGTACCGCCGGTCGCCGCGATCAGCACCGGCTTGCCCGCCAGGGCGTCCTTGTCCAGCACGTCGAAGAACGACTTGAACAGTCCGCTGTACGACGCGCTGAACACGGGCGTGACCACGATCAGCCCGTCCGCCCCGGTCACCGCTTCCTGAGCGGCGGCCAGGGCGCGGCCGGCGAAGCCGTTGGTGAAGTTGTGCGCGATCTCGACCGCGAGGTCGCGCAGCTCGATCACCTGGATGTCGACGGGCGTGCGACGGTCCACGGCGGCGGCCAGCCGGTCGCCCAGCAGCCGGGTGGAGGACGGGACGCTCAGCCCCGCCGAGACGACGACGAGCTTCATTCGGCGGTCACTCCTTCGGATGCGGAAGAGGCGGCGGAGTCGGTGGCGGCGGCCAGCAGGGAAGCGTGCGTGGGAGCCTCCGGCACGTTCGCCGGGCGCCCGTTCGCGAACTCCTTGCGCAGCACCGGTACGACCTCCTCGCCCAGCATGTCGAGCTGTTCGAGCACGGTCTTCAGCGGCAGGCCCGCGTGGTCCATCAGGAACAGCTGGCGCTGGTAGTCGCCGGCGTACTCGCGGAAGCCCAGCGTCTTCTCGATCACCTGCTGCGGGGAGCCCACCGTGAGCGGGGTCTGGTCGGTGAACTCCTCCAGCGACGGCCCGTGCCCGTACACCGGCGCGTTGTCGAAGTAAGGCCGGAACTCACGCACCGCGTCCTGCGAGTTGCGGCGCATGAAGACCTGACCGCCCAGCCCGACGATCGCCTGCTCCGGGGTGCCGTGCCCGTAGTGGGCGAACCGCTTCCGGTAGAACTCGACCATCCGCTTGGTGTGGTCGGCGGGCCAGAAGATGTGGTTGTGGAAGAAGCCGTCGCCGTAGAACGCGGCCTGCTCGGCGATCTCCGGGGAGCGGATCGAGCCGTGCCAGACGAACGGCGGCACGTCGTCCAGCGGCCGCGGCGTGGACGTGAAGCCCTGCAGCGGCGTGCGGAACTTGCCCTCCCAGTCGACGACGTCCTCGCGCCACAGCCGGCGCAGCAGGGCGTAGTTCTCGATGGCGAGGTTGATGCCCTCACGGATGTCCTGGCCGAACCACGGATAGACCGGGCCGGTGTTGCCGCGGCCCATCATCAGGTCGACGCGCCCGTCGGCCAGGTGCTGGAGCATCGCGTAGTCCTCGGCGATCTTCACCGGGTCGTTGGTGGTGATCAGCGTGGTGGAGGTGGAGAGGATCAGGTTCTCCGTCCGCGCCGCTATGTGGCCGAGCATCGTCGTCGGGGACGACGGGACGAACGGCGGGTTGTGGTGCTCGCCGGTGGCGAAGACGTCGAGGCCGACCTCCTCGGCCTTGAGCGCGATGGCGACCATGGCCTTGATCCGCTCGCGCTCGGTCGGCGTACGCCCCGTGGTGGGGTCCGGCGTGACGTCGCCGACCGTGAAGATCCCGAACTGCATGGTCGCTCACCCTCCAGGTTGTTGACGGTTCAACTATATCCCTGGAACGGTGGCCCGGCCCGAGCTATTCCCCGCGCCCCCCTACAGCGGCTTCACGAAGTGGAAGGCCCCGATCTCCATCCGTTCGCGCAGGTAGAAGCGGTGGGCGTCGGTGCGCTGGGTGCCCGAGTCGAGGTTCAGCTCCTGACAGCCGAGCGCCCGGCCGCGCTCCTCCAGGTGCGCGAGGAGCGCGCGGCCGACCCCGCCGGACCGGGCGGCCGAGGCGGTCACCAGGTCGTCGACGTACAGCTGACGCAGTGAGACGGTGTTGACCAGCACCCGCCAGCCGGCCACCCCCACGCAGGCCCCGTCGTCGTCATAGGCGGCGGAGAAGCGCAGCCCCTGCGCGCTCCCCTCCGCGTACACCCGGGCGAACAGCTCCTCGGTCAGATGCGGACGCAGCTCCCGCAGCACGGGCAGCACCTCGGTCCCGAGCCGCGGGTCCCCCGGCTCCAGCTCCATGATCTTCATGTCCGCACCCTAGGGGGCACACCCCCGCTCGCACTACGGCACCAGCACCAGGCGGCCCCGCACCCCGCCCTCGGCCAGCCGGGCGTGCGCCTTCGCGGCCTCGTCCAGGCCGTACGTCCCGGCCACCCGCAGGCTCAGCACCCCCTCGTCCACGAGCCGGGCCAGCTCCGCCAGCCGGGCCCCGTCGGCGCTCACCATCACGGCCGTGGTCCGCACCCCGCGGACCGAGTCGGGCTGTCCGCCGGGCCGGGCGCTGACGAAGACACCTCCGTCACGCACCGACTCCAGCGCCGGCTCGCCGAGCATCGCCGCGTCCAGCACCGCGTCCACGCTCGCCGGGGCGACCCCCTGGGTCGCGAAGTCCGCGGCACCGAGGGACCGCACCAGCTCCTCGTCGGCAGCCCGGGCCTGCCCGGTCACCTTGATCCCGCGGTGCGCGGCCAGCTGCACGGCGAACCCGCCCATCGCGCCCGCCGCACCGGTCACCAGCAGCGACGCACCCGGCGCCAGCTCCATCAGGTCGAGAGCCTGGATCGCGGTCAGCGCGTTCAGCGGCAGGGTGCCGGCGTGCACCGCGTCGACCGTGGCCGGGGCCTCGGCCACCGCGTCCGCCGGTACGACGACGTACTCGGCGTGCGTGCCCAGCGGGGCGGTCACGCCCGCCGCGAGGGCCACCACCCGGTCGCCGACCTGCCAGGCCGCGCCCTCGCCCACCGCGTCCACCGTCCCGGCCACGTCCCAGCCGAGTCCCAGGGGCTCGCCCGAGCCGCCGAAGAGACCGGCCCGCAGGGCCAGGTCGACGGGGTTCACCGCGCCGGCCGCCACCTTGATCCGCACCTGCCGCGCCCCCGGTTCGGGCACCGCCACGTCCACGATCTCCACGGCCTCCGGACCGCCGAACGTCTTCACCACAGCAGCACGCATGTCAACTCTCCCCGATTTCAAGGCATTTGCTGTACTTCGCGGCCATTTCCCGGCCGCAGCACCAACCATAGGAGAGGTACTATCCATCGGTAAGTAGTTACCTGAGAGTGCGTAGGGGACCCGGAGGAGAGCCATGGCGACCTTGAGCGCAGCCCAGCGGCGCGAGCAGGCCCGTATCGACTACGACGCCTTCCTGGCGGCCTGCCCCACCAACAACCTCCTCGGCAGGCTCAGCGACAAATGGGTGGGTCTCGTCGTCGCCGCCCTGGCCCCCGGCCCCATGCGCTACAGCGACATCGGCCGCAAGGTCGCCGGCGTCAGCCCCAAGATGCTCACCCAGACCCTGCGCACCCTGGAGCGCGACGGCATCGTCTCCCGCACGGTCACCCCGTCCGTCCCGGTCCGGGTCGACTACGAGCTCACCCCGCTCGGCCGCAGCCTCTCCGGCCTGCTGACCGCGGTGAAGACCTGGGCGGAGACCCACTTCGAGGAGGTCCAGGAAGCCCGCGAGCGCTACGACACGGAGAACCCCGCCTAGTCGGCGGACGGCCCTTTTGCCGCCTCGGCAAAAGGGCTGGGGCGCGGCCGGTGTCCGGCCACAGCATGGCCGGACAGACGCTCCCCGAACCGCGAGGTAGGCCGTGACCGCAATCGCCGCGCCGCACCCTGTCCAGCCGCCCCTTCTCAGCGCACGCAGACGCTGGACGGTGCTGGCCGTCTGCTGTCTGAGCATGTTCCTGGTGGGTCTCGACACCACCATCGTCAACGTGGCCCTGCCCGCCATGGGCGACGGTCTGGGCATCGGGACACGGAGCCTCGAATGGACCGTGGACGCGTACACGCTCGTCCTGGCCAGTCTCCTGATCTCCTCCGGCGCGCTGGCGGACCGGCTGGGCCGCCGCCGGGTGTTCCGGTCGGGGCTGGCCGTCTTCGGCGCCGCCTCGCTGCTGTGCGCGCTCGCACCGTCGGCGGGTGTGCTCGTCGGGGCCCGTGCGCTGCAGGGAGTGGGCGCCTCGATGCTGAGCCCCGTGGCGCTGGCCATCGTGGTGAACGCCATGCCGGACCCGAGGGAGCGCGCGCAGGCGATCGGCGTCTGGGCGTCGGTCTTCGGCCTCAGCATGGCCGCGGGTCCGGTCACCGGCGGCGCACTCATCGCGGCGTTCGGCTGGCGGTCGGTGTTCTGGATCAACGCGCCGGTCGTCGTGGCCGCCCTCGTCCTCAGTGCGGTGTTCGTGCCGGAGTCCCGGGCTGCGAACGGCGGGCGGCGGCTCGACGTCCCCGGTCAGATCCTGCTGACCGCGGTCGTCGGGGTCACCGTCGCCGTCCTCATCGAAGGGCCGCGCATCGGCTGGACCTCGCCCGCGGCGCTGGCCGCGTACGCGGTCGCGGCCCTGGCCACAGCCGGTTTCGTGCGGGTCGAGAGCCGCCGGCCCGAGCCCCTCATGGACCTGCGGCTCTTCCGGCGGCCGGCCTTCGGCGGCGCCGTCCTCGGTGCCGTGGCGGTCTTCGTCGCCCTGAACGTGACCCTGCTGCTCAACACCCTCTACCTGCAGCACACCCGGGGATGGACCCCCTTGGCCGCCGGTACCGCGACCCTGCCCATGGCCCTCGGGGCAACCGTCTGCGCACCCCTGTCCGGGCGCCTGGTCGGCCGTACCGGACCCCGGCTGCCGCTCCTCCTGGCCGGTGGCCTCATCACCGCGGGCGGTCTCGGCCTGCTCGGGCTCGACCCGCACACGGGCCTGCCGCTGCTCCTCGCGGCCTACGCGCTCATCGGCGCCGGATTCGGCTTCGCCAACGCCCCGATCACCAACACCGCGGTGAGCGGGCTGCCTCCCGCCCGGGCCGGGGTGGCCGGGGCCATCACCTCCACCGCACGCCAGCTCGGCTCGGCCATCGGCATCGCGATCGCCGGCGGCCTGGCCGCGGGCACCAGCGCCGCCGGGCTCGCCCGCGCGTCCCGGCCCGGCTGGATCACAGTCGCCGCCTGCGGCCTCCTGCTCCTCCTCGTGGCCCGGGCGGCACACCGGCCGAAGGACACCACCGCCTAGCCGCGCCCCTCCCGCAGCCGGGCGATCTGCTCCCCGCTGAACTCCACCGTCCGCTCCATGTGCCGGACGATCACGGCCAGCTCGGTGTCGTCCAGTTCGTCGAAGGTCCGCGACCAGTCACCGGCCAGCGAGTCCCACATCCGCCCGAACTCGGCGATCTTCTCCGGCACGGTCGCCACCAGCACCCGACGCCGGTCCGCTTCGTCCCGCTGCCGTACGACGTACCCCGCCCGCTCCAGCCGGTCCACCAGCCGGGTCGCCGACCCGGTCGTCAGCCCCGTCAGCTCCGCGACCCGGCCCGTGGTGACCGGCTCCGCCTCCAGCGTGAGCAGGTTCAGGCACTGCAGGTCGGTGGGGTGCAGCCCGATCCGGTCGGCGACGGCCTGGTTGAACAGGGCGTACGACGCCATGTACCGCCGGGACACCACGGACAGCTCCGCCAGCAGCCCGGACCGCCCGGTCCCGTTCCCGGCCATGCCGCACTCCCCTTCGTCTGCGTGGTGCAGAGATCGTACGACGGTCCGGACACCTCGGAATCCGGGCACCTCAGAAGGCGTACGCGTCCCCGGTGTCGAGGACGAGGACCTTCAGCCGGTCGTTCGAGCGGTCCCGGTCGACCGCACCGCCGTTCCAGGCGGTGTCCACCTCCAGCGTGAACTCCGACGGGGCCTGCGCGAGCCGCACGGCGACCGTGATCTCCTCCGCGGTCCCGTCCTCGTCCAGCGCCCCGGTGTCGCACACCAGCGTCCGCTCGTCCGTGCGCGCGCACCCGGCCGGCAGCAGCTGCCGATCGGCGAGCGGCACCGACCAGCGCAGCTGCACACTCGCGCCCGACACGGCCGAGGGCCCGTCGTTGTGCGGACTGACCCGGACCTCCACCTGGTCCCCGTTCATGACGGCGCTCCCGTGGAAGGACAGATCGGCCTCGGGCCCGGTCGCGGCCCCGGCCGGCCCGGCCGCACCCGCGGCCACCATCACGGCACCGCACACACCCAGCACCCATGCCCTCATCCGCATGCCACCTCGCCTCCGACCTGGTCCCGCATGCCGTACGGATGTATGCCACGCGAGCGGGCCGACAGGCGCCCTCCAACAGGTGACACCGCACCCGCGTGCAAAGCTGCCCGCATGTCGATCCTCCGCTCAGCCGCCCTCTTCGTCGTCGCCGCGCTGTTCGAGATCGGCGGCGCCTGGCTGGTCTGGCAGGGCGTGCGCGAGCACCGCGGCTGGCTGTGGATGACCGGCGGGGTCCTCGCGCTGGGAGCCTACGGATTCGTCGCCACCTTCCAGCCGGACGCGCATTTCGGCCGCATCCTGGCCGCGTACGGCGGGATCTTCGTGGCCGGCTCGATCCTGTGGGGCATGGTCGCCGACGGCTTCCGGCCCGACCGCTGGGACATCACCGGTGCCCTCATCTGCCTCGCCGGCATGGCCGTGATCATGTGGGCCCCGAGAGGCGGCGCCTGAGCCTCGCCTAGGCTGGACGGAGCGCCGACCCTTCTCTCTTCCAGGAGCAGCCCATGGCCCCCGCCCCGTCCGCAGCCTCCCGCATCGCCGTCGTCACGGGTGCGAGCAGCGGCATCGGCGCCGCGACGGCCCGGCAGCTCGCCGAGGCCGGGTACCGCGTCGTCCTCACGGCCCGCCGCGTGGACCGCATCGAGGCGCTGGCGAAGGAGATCAACGCGGCCGGCCACTCGGCGACGGCGTACCAGCTGGACGTGACGGACCGCGCCGCGGTCGACGAGTTCGCCACGGCCTTCCAGACGATCGGTGTGCTGGTCAACAACGCCGGCGGGGCGCTGGGCGCGGACCCGGTGGCCACCGGCGACCCGGCCGACTGGCGCTCGATGTACGAGACGAACGTCCTCGGCACCCTGAACCTCACGCAGGCCCTGCTCCCCAAGCTGGAGGCGAGCGGCGACGGCGTGGTGGTCGTGGTGTCGTCCACGGCGGGCCACGGCACCTACGAGGGCGGCGGTGGCTACGTGGCCGCCAAGCACGGCGCGCACGTCCTCGCCGAGACCCTGCGCCTGGAGATCGTCGGCATGCCGGTCCGGGTGATCGAGATCGCCCCCGGCATGGTCAAGACGGACGAGTTCGCGCTGACCCGCTTCGGCGGCGACGCGGAGAAGGCGGCCAAGGTCTACCAGGGCGTGGCCGAGCCCCTCAGCGCCGACGACGTGGCCGAGACGATCACCTGGGCGGTCACCCGCCCCAGCCACGTCAATGTGGACCTGCTGGTCCTGCGCCCCCGCGCCCAGGCCTCCAACACCAAGGTGCACCGGGAACTGTGATGGCGGACGAGGACTCGCTCGAGAGGCGCCGCCTGGCCCAGGAGACGAAGAACGAGCGGCAGGTCTGGTACTTCCTGGCGTACTTCCTCTTCGGCATCCACTTCGTGGCGTTCGTGATGATCTACGCCGTGCGCCACGCGAAGTGACGCACGGCGGCCGTCCTCAGCCCTTCACGCACACGACCTGCTTGAGCTTGGCCACGACCTCCACCAGGTCCCGCTGCTGGTCGATGACCTGGTCGATGGACTTGTAGGCACCCGGGATCTCGTCCACGACACCGGAGTCCTTACGGCACTCCACGCCCCGGGTCTGGTCCTCCAGGTCCTTGGTCGAGAAGCGCCGCTTGGCCGCGTTGCGGCTCATCCGCCGACCCGCGCCGTGCGAGGCCGAGTTGAAGGCCTTCTCGTTACCGAGGCCCTTGACGATGTACGAGCCCGTGCCCATCGAGCCGGGGATGATCCCGTAGTCGCCGGAGCCGGCCCGGATCGCGCCCTTGCGGGTGACCAGCAGGTCCATGCCCTCGTACCGCTCCTCCGCCACGTAGTTGTGGTGGCAGGAGATCTCCTGCTCGAAGGTCGGCCTGGCCTTCTTGAACTCCTTGCGGATCACGTCCTTCAGGAGCGCCATCATGAGCATGCGGTTGTACTTGGCGTACTCCTGCGCCCAGAACAGGTCGTGCCGGTAGGCCGCCATCTGCGGGGTGTCCGCGACGAAGACGGCGAGGTCGCGGTCGACCAGGCCCTGGTTGTGCGGGAGCTTCTGGGCCACGCCGATGTGGTGCTCGGCGAGTTCCTTGCCGATGTTGCGGGATCCGGAGTGCAGCATCAGCCAGACGGCGCCGGTGGTGTCCGTGCAGACCTCGATGAAGTGGTTGCCCGAACCCAGGGTGCCCATCTGCTTGGTGGCCCGCTCCGCACGGAAGTGCACCGCCTCGGCGACGCCGTCGAAGCGCTTCCAGAAGTCGTCCCACCCGGCCGTCGCCAGCCCGTGGAACTGCCCCGGGTCCGTGGGGTCGTCGTGCATCCCGCGACCGACCGGGATCGCCTGCTCGATCTTCGACCGCAGCCGCGACAGATCCCCCGGCAGGTCGTTGGCGGTCAGCGACGTCTTCACCGCCGACATCCCGCAGCCGATGTCCACACCCACCGCGGCAGGGCACACCGCGCCCTGCATGGCGATGACCGACCCGACCGTCGCACCCTTTCCGAAGTGCACGTCCGGCATCACGGCCAGGCCCTTGATCCAGGGCAGGGTGGCGACGTTCTGGAGCTGGCGCAGGGCCACGTCCTCCACCGTCGCGGGGTCCGTCCACATCCGGATCGGTACCTTCGCGCCCGGCATCTCCACGTACGACATGACGTTCCTCAATTCCCCCGGCAACCCAACAAATGGCTTAAAAGCATCAAAACGCAAAAGCGGCGCCAAGGTCTACGAAAAGGGACAGAGGACCGGCGTCCACGGCAGTGCGTGCGATACACATTGTGTCCAGGGAGCGCCCCGCGGCGGCAAGCCATTAACCAGCGGGGACACTGGACCACCGAGCGAGTACACACCGTCGAGAGGAGACCGTCCGTGCAGCGGAAGGCGTACGTAACCGGCACCGCCGCCCTCCTCGCGGCACTGCTGGCCGGCTGCACGAGCGGCTCCGGCGGCGACAGCCCGACGGACAACGCCAACCCCGGCGACGCCGGTACGGCGACCGTCGCGGCCCAGCCCGGCAAGTACCGCACCCTCCCCGAGCCGTGCGGCGTGATCGACCACGACACCCTCGACTCGCTGCTGCCCGGCATCAAGCAGCTCACCGACCCGGAGCAGCGGGACAGGGCGTACCAGGGCGACGCCACGCTCACCTACAACACCGACCGCAAGGTCGGCTGCCACTGGAAGGTGGAGTCCGCCGACGCCACCGACCGTCTCGCGGTCGACTTCGAGCGCGTGGTGTCGTACGACAACGCGGTCAGCGACGACGACCAGGCGCAGAAGCTGTTCCTGGAGAAGGAGACGGCCGCCGACCTGCCCGAGCCGAGCTCCGCCACCCCCGCCACCCCTGCCTCCTCCGCCCCCTCTGCCTCCGCCGGCTCGGCCACGGTCACACCCACCCCCACGGCCACCGCGAGCGACGACGCGTCCCCCTCCGGCATGGAGACCTCCCCGGACGCCACTCCGACCGATCTCCAGCCCCGCGTGCTGTCCGATCTCGGCGACGAGGCCTATCTGGACGACCAGCTGGGCAGCTCCGGCTCGACCGCCGAACCGCGGACGGTGACTGTGGTGTTCCGCACGTCCAACGTCGTCGTCACCATCGAGTACGAGGAGCAGCCGACGGCCACCGGAACGGTCCCGGACAGCAAGGAAATGCAGGACAGGGCCCGTGATCTGGCCTCCCAACTGGCCGACGCCCTCAACAGCTGACCCCCGCCGAGGTCCCTCGCGCCGCCGGCGGCAAAGCGCGCGAACGGAAACCGCACAGCACCTTCACCGCGTACGGTGGCCCCGCAGGAACCCGCACGACCACCGAGCGTCACGAGTGAAGGAACCATGCAGCGAGCAGCCCAGCGAGACGACCGTGCCCGAGACCAGCGAGCCAAGCGCCTGCGCCGCGCCCTTGTCTGCGTGGCAGCCGTTCCCGCGGTCCTGATCACCGCCGCCTGCTCCTCGGACAGCGGCGACTCCAAGGACAAGAGCGGCGCCGACGCCCGGCAGACCGCGAGCAGCGGCTCCACGCAGCAGCCCTCCGCGAGCGCCTCCCCGACCGTGCAGGCGGCCGCGTACAAGAAGCTTCCCGAGCCGTGCGCGGTGCTGTCGAAGGACACGCTGGGCAATCTGGTACCGAAGGGCGCAAAGTCGGGCAAGGAGGGCACCTCCGACGACACCGCCACCCGCTCCTCCTGCTCCTGGAGCAGCCTGGACAACAACGGCACCAAGGGCTCCCAGTTCCGCTGGCTCAACGTCTCCCTGCTGCGCTTCGACTCGGACGCGAGCCGCGGCTCGGGCAACGACCAGGCGCACACGTACTTCGCCCAGCAGGTCAGCGACGCGCGGAGCGTCTCCGGCGCGAAGAACGCCAAGTCGGAGCCGGTCGCGGGGACGGGCACCGAGGCGACGGTGGTGCGCTACGACCTGCAGAAGAAGGAGGGCGCCTTCAAGCAGCAGACGGTGGTCGCCCGGGTCGAGAACGTGGTCATCACGCTCGACTACAACGGCGCCGGTCTCGCGGGCGAGAAGACGCCGGACGCGAGCGAGCTGACCAAGGCGGCGGAGAAGGCCGTCAAGGAGGCGATCGCGGCGGTCTCGGTCGCCAACGGTGAAGGTTCCAAGGGCAGTTCCTCCACGAAGCCCTCTTCCTCGCCCTCCAAGCCGGCGTCCAAGCCCTCCTCCTCCAGCGCATCTCCGTCCAAGTCGGCCACCGCCAAGAACTGACCCGCCTCACGTTCGTCGCACGCGTATGCCACTCTGTTGCGCGCAACAACACGCAAGGGGAGGGGAGTACGAGTGGCCGCGCCAATGCAGCTGACTCGGATGCACCGGATACTCATCGGCGTGGTCGTTTCCGGCGCGTTGATCATCGCCGGCATCGGCTTCGCCGGTTCGTACGCGGCCGTCCGTGAGCTGGCCATCAAAAAGGGCTTCGGGAACTTCTCCTACGTCTTCCCGGTCGGTATCGACGCGGGCATCTGTGTCCTGCTCGCCCTCGACCTGCTGCTGACCTGGATCCGCATCCCGTTCCCGCTGCTGCGCCAGACGGCCTGGCTCCTGACGGCGGCGACCATCGCCTTCAACGGCGCCGCCGCCTGGCCGGACCCGCTGGGTGTGGGCATGCACGCGGTGATCCCGATCCTGTTCGTGGTCGCCGTCGAGGCGGCCCGGCACGCGATCGGCCGCATCGCCGACATCACGGCCGACAAGCACATGGAGGGCGTCCGCCTCACCCGCTGGCTCCTCTCCCCGGTCCCGACCTTCCTCCTGTGGCGCCGCATGAAGCTGTGGGAGCTGCGCTCCTACGACCAGGTCATCAAGCTGGAGCAGGAACGTCTCGTCTACCAGGCGAGGCTGCACGCCCGCTTCGGCCGGGCATGGCGCCGCAAGGCCCCGGTGGAATCCCTGATGCCCCTGCGCCTGGCCCGCTACGGCGTCCCCCTGGCGGAGACGGCCCCGGCCGGCCTGGCGGCGGCGGGCATCGAGCCGGCGCTGCTGCCGCCGTCCCCGCAGCCCCAGCTCGCCGCGGCCGGTGCGCAGCCGGTGGGCAACGCGCAGCCCGCGCGCGGCGGCGTGGCTGCGGGCAGCCACGCCGCCGGAGCGCCACAGGTGGGCGCGGTGGCACCTCCCGGCGAGCAGCGCCCCCTGCTCCCCCACCAGCGCACCGCGGAACCGCAGAACGTCCCGGACGAAGAGAGCCCCTGGTTCCAGACCCCGCGCGAGGTCGACTACCACGGCGGCTACGACCCCGCCTACAACCCGCCCCCGGACCCCCAGTACGTCCCCGAGGAACAGTACGGGGACTGGTACGAGGAGCAGCCCCCGGAGCAGTTCCAGCAGCCCGATCCGTCGGAGGAGACCGGCAGCTTCCCCATCCCGGTGGGCCCGAACCGCACCCGCGAACTGGGCGAGGGCGGCGGCCCTCCGGAACCCGACGAGGAGGCCTTCTACCAGGTCTTCCGCCAGTCCATCGACGGCAGCTACCCCACCGCCGGCCAGTTCCGCGGCGACGTGGAGGCGACGTTCGGCATCGCCATGCCCCAGCGCGACGCCGAACGCATGGTCAACCGCTTCACCAACCGCCACACGGCGGAACTGCAGGACGACCACATCGCCTGACACCTGAGTAACCCGGCACCGCCGCGAGGGGCACCACGGAGCTGCACCCGAAGCCCGTGGTGCCCCTCACGCGTGCGTACGGCTCCTGCGCCGGACCACAACACGAACCACTCCCCCGCCCGGTCGCACTCATCGGTCGCAAGGCCCCAACCGGGCGGGGGAGTTGTTCGTGATACCGGGTGAGGGGATCGGAGGGAACGTGGCCGAATGGTCGAGGCTGCTGTCCGAGCTGGCGCAGGAGCGCGGCGCGGAGCTGAACCGGTACGGCTTCCTGCTGTGCGGCGATCGCGCGGAGGCCGCCGACCTGGTTCAGGAGGCACTGGTACGGGTCTTCTCCCGGCCCCGCCGTGCGTGGCAACTGGGGGAGGCGGAGGCATACGTACGCCGCACGATGCTCAACCGCTACCTGGACCTGCACCGGCGCCGAGCCCGTTGGGTCCGCGCGCTTCCACGGCTCGTGTCGTCGGCGCCGGTCGCCGACCACAGCACGGACGTCCTGCACCGGATCGACCTCATGGACGCCATGCGCGGACTGTCGCCGAGGCAGCGGGCGTGCGTGGTGCTCCGTTACTACGAGGACATGTCCACCGCGGACATCGCGGCGCGGCTCGGCTGTGGTGAGGGGACGGTCAAGCGTCATCTGAGCGACGCACTGGCACGGCTGGGCGCCCGGTTGCGGCCACCCGCACATCACGCCGCGGAGGAAAGGCTGGAGACATGAAGCCCGAGGACCTGCGCGAACAGCTGATGGCTGCCGCGCAACGCACACCGCCGCCGGAGATCGACACCGAGCTCGTCCGGGCCCGGGGGGGGGGGGGGGGGGGGACCCCACCCCCCACCCCCGCCATGGGGGGGGTTGGCGGGGGCTCCCCCGGGGGGGTGAAAAACCCGCCCTCCTGCTTTCCACAAAAAAAACAAAAAACAA
>NZ_JBWKFN010000014.1:50672-240749 GCF_056434245.1 Streptomyces sp. NPDC044064 | reverse complement strand
CCCCCCCCCCCCCCCCTCCCCCCCCCCCCCCCCCCCCCCCCCCCCCCCCCCCCCCCCCCCCCCCCCCCCCCCCCCCCCCCCCCCCCCCCCCCCCCGGGGCGGTCACTCCGGTGCGCCTTCGGTCAGCCGGACACGCCCAGGGTGAGGGTGCCGGTGTAGCCGGCGGAGGCCGAGCCGCCCAGGGCGGTGAGGGTCAGCAGGCCGGAGGAGGCGCCGCCGCCGTCGTAGACGGAGTCCTGGGAGAGGGTGGTGCGGGTGACGGTGTTGGTCGAGTACGGGGAGACCTTCGCCACCGCCGACGTGACCGTCTCGCTGAAGAAGAGCTGGCCGGTGTGGAGGGTGGAGCCGCCGGTGAAGGAGCCGTCGGAGGTGAGCGTGACGCCGGTGTGGACCTTCACGTGGATGTGGATGCAGCGGCCCCGGTACCAACCCGGGTAGACCGTGGTGATGCCGGCGACCCCGCTGGAGTCGGTGAGGACGCCGCCGCGCAGGAAGGTGCCGTCGTCCGGCTCGTTGTGGCCGTTCCTGCCGACGTAGCCGGAGTACTCGCCGAGCGCGTCGGCGTGCCAGATCTCGACCAGGGCGTTGCCGATCGGGGTGCAGGCGGAGTCGACGACGGTCAGGGCGAGCTCGAGCGGGACACCCGCCTTGCCTTCGGTGATGTCGGAGCGGACGAGCGCTCCGTCGAGGTAGTAGGGGCCTTCGGTCATCTCCTTCGTGAGGGTGCAGACCGCTGCCGCGGCGGCCGGCGCGGCAGCGGGGGTGCGGGTGGCCGCAGGGGCCTGCTGGGCCGTCGCGGCACCCACGGCCAGGGCGGCGGCCGTGGTGCCGGTGGCGATCAGTACGGTGCGGCGCCCGATCGAGCGGGCATCTGAGTCTTCTGTCATGGACACGGCACCGCAGAAACGCCTGCTGTCCGCAGGCTGTCAGTTGTGCAAAGCGGCGGACCGTCAAGATGCCTGATGAGACGACCCTGCTCGCCCTCGTCCCGAGCGCCGCGTCGGCCTGTCCCGACCCGGGCAAGGTCACCGGTGACGTCGTCCTCCATGACCCCACCATGATCCGTACCTCCGCCGGCCGCTACCTGCTCTACTCCGCCGGTGGCGTACTGGCGCCGGGCGTGCAACCGGTCCATGCCTTCGGTCGGTTTCGGAGAGTCATCGCCTCCATACCCATCGTCACCTGGTGTGCTGACTCCTGTTCCGCCTCCTCGCTCCTCGCCCCACCGAGAAAGGGAGACAAGAGTGCGTCACCAGGGACACCTCCGGACGTGGCTCATCGCCGTCGTATCCGCCGTAGCGCTGTCGCTCGCGCCGGGCCCCGCCACGGCCACCGCAGCCGCGGATCCCCCGTACCTGAACCTGCACCAGTGCCTCTACTGGGGGCGCCTGCAGACCGAAGACCTCACCACCGTGGTGCCGAGCCTCGACGGGCGGTTCGCGACCGGGACGAACATCTCCAGCACCGCGGACTCCCAGCCCACCTGTGGTGGCGGAGACGGGAACTACATCCACTCCGTCGCACTGGACCTCGTCACGAACCTGCCCCTGAACGCCGGACGCTATCTGAACCTGCACCAGTGCGCGTACTACTCCACCTACTGGCAGGACCACGAGACGACGGTGGTGCCGAACCCGGGTGGACAGGCCGGGGCCGGGACGAACATCTCCGACACGGCCGACACGACGCCGTCGTGCGGTCCCGGAACGCAGATCGGGACCTATGAGGTCATCCCCCTGCTGTCGAGCGCCAAAGCGCTGGACCTGCACGCCGGGCGCTATCTGAACCTGCACCAGTGCATGTACTACTCCAGCTCCCTCAAGGATCACTTCACGACGGTCGTGACGAGCCGTGACGGGCGGTTCGCGGCCGGGACGAACATCTCCAACACCGCAGACACGACGCCGTCGTGCGGTCCCGGAGACGGAAACTTCCTCCCCGTTCCCATCCTCTCGGGCGTCAAGGCACTCCGGCTGCCCTAACCCGTCTGCCCCATACCCGCCGCGTTCGGCCAGCTCTGTGCGTTGGGCCAGCCGGTCGCCGGGGCCGGGGTCAGACCGGCGGCCGGGGCCGGGGTGCCCGGGGCCGTCATGCCGCGTACCTGGGCCGCCGTGAGGCCCCCGCGGGCCGGGACTCCCGGCGGGGTGGGGCCGAGCGCGGCGGCCGGGGCCGCGACCGGGACCGGCGCAGGAGCCACGGGGACAGGAGCCACGGGCACTGGAGCCACGGGGACCGGAACGGGTGCGGGTACCGGTGTCGGGTACGGCGCCGGCGCAGGCACCGGAGGCGGTGCGGGCACCGGCACCGGGACAGGAACCGGGGCAGGCATCGGTGCGGGTGCCGGCGCCACCGGCTGCTGCACCGGGACCGGTACCGGCTGCTGCACCGGCATCGCTTGGGCTGCCGCCGGCATCGGCATCCCGCCGCCGGTCGGCGCTGCGGCGGCGGGGAGCGGCATGCCGGTGCCGGCGGCCGGGGCGGCGCCGATGCCGAGGGCCTGCGCGGCAAGCCCCGGCATTCCGGCACCGTTGGTCGCACTCACCAGCCGATCCACGGCCGCCGTACCCGAGCTGTAGCTGGTCCCTGTGCCCAGCTCGGGTACGGCGGCTCCCCTCCTGGACCCGTAGAGCACCTGCTCCAGGCCGGACACCAGGCGACGCACGTCGACCTGGGGGCGCACCACGAGTCTCAGGAAGCGGCTGGAGGAGCCGATCTTGTTGCCGCACTCACGGACCAGGATCCGGTGCTCGGTGAGCATCCGGTCCCGGACCACAGTGCCCTCGGCTCCCACGGGGAGGCGCACGAACAGGAAGTTGCCCTGGGAGGGATAGACCGTGAGGCCGGGCAGGGCGGAGAGATGACTGGCCATGTCGAGACGGTCCCGGCGCACCTGCATCAGGCTCTGCGCGTACTCGGTACCGTGCTCCTTCAGCATGAACACCACGTGCTCGGCGAAGGAGTTGAGGTTCCACTTCGGCAGCATCGAGCGGACCCGCCCGGCCAGGGCCGGGTTCGCCACCAGGTAGCCGAAGCGGATGCCGTGCAGGCCGAAGTTCTTGCCGAGGCTGCGGAGCACGACCACGTTGGGCCGGAGCATGGCCTCCTGGACGACGCTCGGTTCGGCCTCCGCGTCGGCGAACTCCAGGAACGACTCGTCCACGACCACCAGGTCCAGGTCCGCCATCGCGTCCATGAACTGCACCACCGACTGCTTGCGCAGATAGCCGCCGTCGGGGTTGTTCGGGTTGCAGATGACCGCCACACGGGTGCCGCGGGCGCGGATGAAGTCGGCGTACTGGGCGAGGTCGAGCGCGAAGCCGTTCGCCTCCTGCAGCGGGAACATGTCGACCCGCTTGCCGGTCTCCATCGGCTGGTCGGTCCAGCGGCCGAACGTGGGGACGGGGACGGCCAGGGACTCGCGGACCAGGAGATGATCGATCCAGGTGATGAGCTCCGTGGAGCCGTTGCCCATCGCCACGCACTGCGGCGGCAGCTGGAGCAGACTGCACAGCTCGGCCGTGATGGTGTCGGCGCTGCTCGGGTAGTACGTGATGATCTCGCGCAACCGGACCGCCATCTCCTCGAACATGGCGGGAGTGGGGAAGTACGGATTGCACGGGATGCAGAAGTCCACCGGGCCCGACCCGTCGCTCTCCCGCGTCAGCGCCGCCATCGAAGGGCTGTGCGCGGCGGTGTTGCGGAACAACGAGGTGACGTTGTCAGGCAAGGGAACCTCCGTCGAAGGGTGGCCCGGGCGGGGGAGCCCGGACCACCCATGGATACGGAGGACGCAGCAGTGGCGTTCAACTCACCTGCTGTGTGAGCCGCTTCACGCCGAGAACGTGTGGACCGTCGTCGTCCGGTAGGTCTGGCCCGGCCGCAGCACGGTCGACGGGAAGTTCGCGTGGTTCGGGGAGTCCGGGAAGTGCTGGGTCTCCAGGCACAGGGCGTCCCCCTGGCGGTAGGTGCGGCCGCCGGTGCCGGTCAGGGTGCCGTCGAGGAAGTTGCCGGAGTAGAACTGCAGGCCCGGCTGGTCGGTGGCGATCTTCAGGGTGCGGCCGGAGCGCGGGTCGCGCAGCGTGGCGACGTGCTCAGGCTTGGCGGTGATGCCCTTGTCCAGGGCCCAGTTGTGGTCGTAGCCCTTGGCCTGCACCTGCTGCTCGTGGCCGGCGCGGATGTCCCGGCCGATCGGCTTGGCGTGCCGGAAATCGAAGGGGGTGCCCGCGACCTTCGCCAGTTCACCGGTGGGGATCAGACCCGAGTCGGTGGGGGTGTAGCGGGAGGCGGCGATGCGGAGTTCGTGGTCCTCGATCGTGCCGCTGCCCTCGCCGGCCAGGTTCCAGTAGACGTGGCTGGTGAGGTTGACGACGGTCGCCTTGTCGGTGGTGGCCTCGTAGTCGATGCGCCACTCGCCGTGCCGGGTGAGGGTGTACGTCACCGTCGCCCTGAGCGTGCCGGGGTAGCCCATCTCGCCGTCGACGCTGGTGTAGTGCAGGCGCAGGCCGACGTCGGTGCCCTCGGTGAACGGCTCCACGTCCCACACGTGCTTGTCGAAGCCCTGCTTGCCGCCGTGCAGGCTGTTCACGCCGTCGTTGACGGACAGCTGGTAGGCCGTGCTGTCCAGGGTGAACCGGCCCTTGCCGATGCGGTTGCCGTAGCGGCCGATGAGGGCGCCGAAGTACGGGGTCTTCGCGACGTAGTCGTCGATGTTGTCGAAGCCCAGCGAGACGTTGGCGTGCCGGCCGTGCCGGTCGGGGATCTCCAGGCCCTGGACGACACCGCCCCAGTTGAGGACCTTCAGCCGCGTGCCGCCGTTCTCCAGCGACCAGCGGTAGATCTTCGTGCCGTCGGCGAGCTTCCCGAAGGGCTCCCTCACCGGCTTCCTGCTTCCCGGGGCGGCCTCGGCGCTGCCCGTGCCGAGGGTGGTGGCGGCGAGGCCCGCGGCTGCCGCGCCCGCAATGACCGTGCGTCTGTTCAGTTCCATCTAGCGGCTCCTTGAGAAGAGAGTTGAAAGGCGCCCGCTGAGCCCCGCGCACCGAAGGGGCGCGGGGAACTGCGCGACCGGCCCCCGACGGCCCGCAGCTTTGATCCGGCCTTCCCAGCGGAGCGTTCGCGCTGACTTACGAACCGGACTTGCGCTTGTTCCACACGTCGAAGCCGACCGCCGCCAACAGGGCGAAGCCCTTGATGACCTGCTGCCAGTCGGTGCCGACGCTGAGGAGGTTCATGCCGTTGTTCAGCACGCCGAGGACGAGACCGCCGATGATCGCGCCGAGGACGGTGCCGACACCGCCGCTCATGGACGCGCCACCGATGAACGACGAGGCGATCGCCTCGAGTTCGTAGTTCAGGCCCGCCTTCGGCGAGGCCGCGTTGAGGCGGGCGGCGATCGCCAGACCCGCCAGGGCCGCGAGCGCGCCCATGTTCAGGAAGACGTAGAAGGTGACCTTCTTGTCCTTGATGCCGGACAGCTTCGCCGCAGGCAGGTTGCCGCCGATCGCATAGATGTGGCGGCCGAAGACGGCGTTGCGCATCACGTAGGTGTAGGCGACCACCAGGACGCCGAGGATGATCAGCACGATCGGGGCGCCCTTGTAACTGGCGAGCAGCATCGTCAGGGTGAGGATCGCGGCGACCAGGGCGACCAGCTTGAGCAGGAAGAGGCGGCCGGGCAGCACCTCGAGCGCGAACTCCTGCTGGCGGCGCCGGTCCTGCACCTCCTGCCACACCACGGCGACGATCAGGACGAGGCCGAGGAGCAGCGTGAGGTTGTGGTAGTTGGTGTTCGGGCCGACCTCGGGCAGGAAGCCGTTGCCCATCTTCTGCACACCGTCGGGGAAGGGGCCGAGGGTCTGACCCTTGAGCAGGATCTCCGTGAAGCCGCGGAAGATCAGCATCCCGGCGAGGGTGACGATGAACGAGGGTATGCCGAGGTACGCGATGAAGAACCCCTGCGCCGCGCCCGCCGCCGCGCCGGCCAGCAGGCACAGCACCACGGCGATCGGCCAGGGCACACTGTGTTCCACCGTCAGCAGTGCCGCGAACGCGCCCACGAAGGCGGTCAGCGAGCCGACCGACAGGTCGATGTGACCCGCGATGATCACCAGCATCATGCCGATGGCGAGGATCAGGACGTAGGCGTTCTGCAGCACCAGGTTGGAGACGTTGTGCGGCAGCAGCAGGTCGCCGTCGGTCCAGACCGCGAAGAGCAGGACGATCAGGCCGAGCGCGAGCAGCATGCCGTACTGGCGCATGTTCGCGCGCAGCCCGTCCAGCATCAGCTGGAGCAGGCCCTCGCCGGTGCCCGATCCGCCCTTGCCCGGCGGCGCGGAGGCCGGGATCTTGTCGGTCACGTCGGTGCTCATCGCGTTACCTCTTTGTCCTTCGTCATATGGCGCATCAGCACTTCCTGCGTGGCCTCGGCCCGCGGCACCTCACCGGTCAGCCGTCCCGCGGCCATCGTGTAGATGCGGTCGCACATGCCGAGCAGCTCGGGCAGCTCGGAGGAGATGAAGACGACCGCCTTGCCCTGGGCGGCCAGCTGGTCGATGACCGTGTAGATCTCGTACTTGGCACCCACGTCGATGCCGCGCGTGGGCTCGTCCAGGATCAGCACGTCCGGACCCGAGAAGATCCACTTGCTGAGGACGACCTTCTGCTGGTTGCCGCCGGACAGCTTGCCCACCGGCTCGAAGACGGTCGGTGCCTTGATGTTCATGGACTTGCGGAAGCCCTCGGAGACCTGCCGCTCCTCGTGCTCGTCGACGACGCCCCGCTTGGCGACCTTCTTCAGCGCGGTCAGCGAGATGTTGCGGTTGATGGTGTCGATGAGGTTGAGGCCGTAGTGCTTGCGGTCCTCGGTGACGTACGCGATGCCGTGGCCGACCGCCTCCGCGACGGTCTTCGTACGGATCTCCTCGCCGTTCTTGAGGACCGTGCCGCCCGCGTACCGGCCGTAGGCCCGCCCGAAGACGCTCATCGCGAGCTCGGTGCGGCCGGCGCCCATCAGGCCCGCGATGCCGACGATCTCCCCGCGGCGCACGGTGACCGACACGTCGTCGACCACCTTGCGCTCCTGGTCGATGGGGTGGCGCACGGTCCAGTTGCGGATCTCGAGCGCCGGGGCGGCGCCCTCCTCCGCCTCGTGCGGGGTGCGCTCGGGGAAGCGGTGGTCCAGGTCGCGGCCCACCATGCCGGAGATGATCCGCTCCTCGGTCATCTCCTTCGCCTTCACGTCGAGCGTCTCGATGGAGTGCCCGTCGCGGATGATCGTCACCGAGTCGGCGACCCGGCGGATCTCGTTGAGCTTGTGGGAGATGATGATCGAGGTGATGCCCTGCTTCTTCAGCTCCAGGATGAGATCGAGGAGTTTGCCGCTGTCCTCGTCGTTCAGGGCTGCCGTCGGCTCGTCGAGGATGAGCAGCTTCACCGACTTCGACAGCGCCTTGGCGATCTCCACGAGCTGCTGCTTGCCGACGCCGATGTCGGCGACCCGGGTCTCCGGGTGCTCGTCGAGGCCGACCCGGCGCAGCAGTTCGGTGGCGTGCCTGAGGGTCTTGTTCCAGTTGATGAAGCCGCGCGCGGCATGCTCGTTGCCGAGGAAGATGTTCTCCGCGATGGAGAGGTACGGCACCAGCGCCAGCTCCTGGTGGATGATGACGATGCCGTGCTGCTCGCTCGCCCGGATGTCCTTGAAGCGGCAGACCTCTCCCTCGAAGAGGATCTCGCCCTCGTAACTGCCGTGCGGATGGACGCCGGAGAGCACCTTCATCAAGGTGGACTTGCCGGCGCCGTTCTCACCACAGATGGCGTGGACCTCGCCCTGACGGACGGTCAGTGTGACGTCCGACAGCGCTTTGACACCGGGAAAGGTCTTGACGATCGAGCGCATTTCCAGGACGGGTCCCGCCATGGTCGTGCCTTCCAATCAGTGTGGGGTCGGTCGGCCGGACTACTTCAGCTGGGAGTCGGTGTAGTAACCGGTCTTGACCAGCGCGTCCTCGTAGTTGGTCTTGTCGACGCTGACCGGCTCGAGCAGGTAGGCGGGGACGACCTTGGTGCCGTTGTCGTACGACTTGGTGTCGTTGACCTGCGGCTTCTTGTTGTGGAGGACGTCGTCGACCATCGTCGAGGCGACGTCGGCGAGCTTGCGGATGTCCTTGTAGACGGTCTGCGTCTGCTCACCGGCGATGATCGACTTCACCGAGGCCAGCTCCGCGTCCTGGCCGGTGATGACCGGCAGCGGCTTGGTCTTGGTGCCGTAGCCGTCCGACTTCACGGCGGACAGGATGCCGATGGAGATGCCGTCGTACGGTGACAGGACCGCGTCGACCTGCTCGCTCTTGTAGGAGGAGGTGAGGATGTCGTCCATGCGCTTCTGCGCGGTGGCGCCGTCCCAGCGCAGGGTGGTGACCTTGGTCAGCTCGGTCTGGCCGGAGCGGACGACCAGCTGCTTCTTGTCCATGTACGGCTTCAGGACGCTCATCGCGCCGTTGAAGAAGTACCGGGTGTTGTTGTCGTCGTTGGAGCCCGCGAACAGCTCGATGTTGAACGGGCCCTTCTTGCCGCTGTCCAGGCCGAGCTTGTGCACGATGTAGGTGCCCTGCAGCCTGCCGACCTTCTCGTTGTCGAAGGAGGCGTAGTAGTCGACGTTCTTGGTGCCGAGGATCAGGCGGTCGTAGGAGATGACCGGGATGTCGGCGTCCGCGGCCTCCTGGAGCACGCTGTTCAGGGACTTGTTGTCGATCGCCGCGATGATCAGGCCCTTGACGCCCTGGGTGATCAGGTTCTCGATCTGCGAGACCTGGGTCTCCGGGTCGTCCTCGCCGTAGACCAGCTTGGTCTTGTAGCCCTTGGCCTCCAGGTCCTTGACGACGTTCTTGCCGTCGGCGATCCAGCGCTCGGAGGACTTGGTCGGCATGGCGATGCCGATGGTGCCGCCCTTGGCGCTGCCCTTCTCCTCCTTGCTGCCGCCCTCGCCGCTCTGGCCGCAGGCGGACAGGGTGAGGGCGAGCGATGCGGCTGCGGCTATGAGGGTGAGGGCGCTTCTACGAGTGCGCATAGTGATCGTCCCTGTTCTTCTCTTCGTTGAGATGTTTCAAGCGAGGTCGGTGAAGCGCCCCGAAGGGGCGCGGGGCTGCGGTTCATATGCGGCTCCGCCGCGTGGGCGCGACCGGCCACGACGGACCCGCAGCCCCCTTCGGTCATCGAGTGGCACCTTCGGCGGGGAACCGGTTCAAAGACCCCGGCAGCCGGGAGCCGAGCGGTGCCATGTCGCCGTCCGCTCCGTGCCGGGCGAGCAGGTCGAGGGCGAGCCGGCCGCGCCGCACCCGCTCCCGGGCGGTGTCCAGGGTCACGTCCCGCAGATGGGTGCCCCACGGGTAGATGCCGGGAGCCTTGGACAGGCCGAACTTCAGGTAGAGGGGTGCGCCGCGCCGGATCAGCTCGGCGACCTCGTACATCCGCACATAGCCGCCGAGGTCGTCGGGGGCCTCGATGTACATGTCCATGGGGGCGCCGGACACCCGGCGGATCTCGGTGAGGTGATCCAGCGTCAGATCG
Organism: Streptomyces sp. NPDC044064; assembly: GCF_056434245.1. NCBI lineage: Bacteria > Bacillati > Actinomycetota > Actinomycetes > Kitasatosporales > Streptomycetaceae > Streptomyces > Streptomyces sp. NPDC044064. Next base: position 231,188 of record NZ_JBWKFN010000014.1, on the reverse strand, counting down.
CTGGGCACATTGATCGAGTCGGCCCCCAGCCCCTCGTACACCGCATACGAGGCGGGGTTGACCGGTCCGATCAGCGCCGAGACCTTCAGGGTGGTGTCGGCCGGGATGATGCCCTCCCGGCGGGCCCGGTGCAGGGTCCACAGCACGCCCTCGTCGGCGACGAGGAGACACTTGACGCCCAGCTCGGTGGCCCGGACGGCGTCCTCGACACAGCCGGCCACGGCGTCGTGGCCACGGGCGCGCAGTCCGGCCCCGCGCGAGTCGGTGCGTACCGAGCCGCCGATGTCCCAGGTGCCGCGCGGGCCGGTGAACAGGCAGAGTTCGATGTCACGTTCGCCGGTCGCGTCGACCATCTCGGTGATCTCGGTGTCGGTCAGCATCCACACGCCGCTGCCCTGGCTGATCCGGTGGATCGGCACGTCGAGGCGGGAGGCCTCCTTCAGTACGACCGCCAGCGCCTCGGGACCCTCGCACGAGGGGATCTCGGTGCGCCAGCGGCCGCCGCCCGGGAAGCTGTGGGCGGAGGTGTCGGCGGGGTCGAGGGCGGGCGCGCCCAGGCCGAGTGCGGCGAGCACCTGCTCGCCGGGCCTGCGGGCTGCCGGGGCGGAAGCGTCGGTCACAAGCTGTCCTTCGTGTTCGGTATTTCGGACAAGGTTCGCGGCTCTGGGTGGAAAAAGGCCTTGGTGTACGCCGGCCGGGGCGCCGTCAGGTCACGCCCCGGCCGGCGTACGGTCAGGGACGGAGCAGCACCTTGCCCACCTTCGGATCGCCGGCTCCCACCAGCTCGATGGCGCGCGGGAACTCGGTCAGCGGCAGCTCGTGCGTGACCAGCGGCAGCGGGTCCAGCAGCCCGGCGCCGAACACCCGCACGGTGTGCGCCCAGGCGTCCGGCGGCGCCCCGAACACGGTGTGCACCTCCAGCTGCCGTACGACGAGATCGGTCGGGTCGAGCCCCTCGGCGCCCGGCGCCGGGATGCCCGTCAGGACCAGGCGTCCGCCGCGTCTGAGCAGGGCGGCGGCGGTGCGCGCGGCGGACGCGGACCCGGCGGTCTCGATCACCACGTCGAAGTCGTCGGGCAGGTGCCGGTCCCTGAGCCGGAAGTCGCTCGCCCCGAACTGCCGGGACAGCGCCTCCCGGTCGCCCCGGGTGCCCACGACGAGCAGCTCCGCCGGCGAGACCGCCTTCAGGAACTGCACGGCGAACATCCCGAGCGTCCCCGTGCCCACCACCGCGACCCGCTCGCCGGGCCGGGCGTTCGCCTTCAGCGCGGCGGCCGCGATGCACGCGGCCGGCTCCAGGAGGGCGGCGGCGGTGAGGTCGGCGTCGTCCGGCAGCGGGTGCAGCAGCCGGGCGGGCAGGGTGAGGGTGGCGGCCATGGCACCCGGCTGGGTGAACCCGGTCTCCTCGTACCCGGCCGTGCACAGCGTGGTCTCGCCCGCGTGGCAGCGGTCGCACACCTGGCAGTTGCGGAAGCCCTCACCGACGACCTTGCGGCCGGTCAGGCTCTCCGGCACGCCCGCGCCCACCGCGCGCACGGTCCCCGACCACTCGTGGCCGGGCGTGAGCGGATAACGCACGTACCCCTCGGGCCGGTTGCCCTGGTACACCTCGCGGTCGCTGCCGCAGATGCCCACCGCGTGCACGGCGACCAGCGCCTCGCCGGGACCGGGGTCCCAGGGCGTGTGCTCCTCGACCCGGTGCGCGCCCGGCGCCTCGACCAGGACCTGGGAACTCACTTCGAACCCTTCGGCCTGCGCTGCTCCCAGCCCTCGGCCCACAGGTCGAACCGGGCCTGCTGCTGCGGGAACTCGGCGGCCGCGTCGGTGTCCAGCTCGACGCCGAGACCGGGCTTGTCGGAGAGGTGGAAGTAGCCGTCGACGACCTCCGGCGCCCCCTTGACCACCTTCTTGATGTCGGCGTCCGCGAAGTCGTTGAAGTGCTCCAGGACCTTGAAGTTCGGTGAGGTGAAGCCGACTTGGAGCGAGGCGGCGGTCAGCACCGACCCGCCCACGTTGTGCGGGGCGACCAGCATGTAGTGGGTCTCGGCGGTGGCGGCCAGCTTACGGGTCTCCCAGATGCCGCCGATGTGGCCGACGTCGGGCTGGAGGATGTCCGCGGCCTGGCTCTCGAACAGCTCGCGGAACTCGATCCGGTCGTGGATGCGTTCACCGGTGGCGACCGGGATGTCCACCTTGGCTGCGACCTTCTCCAGCGCCTTCAGGTTCTCCGGCGGCACCGGCTCCTCCAGCCAGGCCGGCTCGAACGGCGCCAGCTCGTGGGCGAGCCGGACGGCGGTGGCGGGGGAGAAGCGGCCGTGCATCTCCAGCATCAGCTCGGCGTCCGGGCCGATGGCGTCGCGCACGGCCTCGATGAGCGAGACGGCGTACAGGGTCTGTTCGTGGTCCAGCTCGAAGTGCCCGGTGCCGAACGGGTCGATCTTGAGCGCCTTGTATCCGCGCTCCATCACCCCCTGGGCGGCCTTGTGGTACGCCTCGGGCGTTCGCTCGGTCGTGTACCACCCGTTGGCGTACGCCTTGACCCTGTCGGTGACCTTGCCGCCCAGCAGCTGCCACACCGGCACGCCGAGGGCCTTGCCCTTGATGTCCCAGCACGCCATCTCCACGACCGCGATGCCGGACATGACGATCTCGCCGGCCCGGCCGTAGTCGCCGTACTTCATGCGGCGGACGAGGTCCTCGACAGCGAACGGGTCCGATCCGAGAATGTGGTTGGCCTCGGCCTCCCGCAGATAGCCGATCAGCGCGTCGGTGTGACCGAGCATCCGGGTCTCGCCGACTCCCGTGATCCCTTCGTCGGTGTGCACCTGGACGTAGGTCAGGTTGCGCCACGGCGTCCCGACCACGTGTGTGCTGATTCCGGTGATGCGCACGGCAGTTGCCCCTCAGCTGTTCGAGATTTCGTCACACGTTCGAAATGCTGGCGTGACAGTAAGGACGGCGCGGCGGGGGTGTCAATGGGTCGAACGGGTAACGGTTTCGACAAGACTTTCGAGAACCTTTTCGGTCCCGCACCAAACCTTCACAGCCGCGCCTAGGAACGTGACCGATGGGGAATCTAGTCTTCCGGCGTCATGGACTTCTGCCACCCGTGCCAACGGCACCTCAACGGCGCCCTGGCCTGCCCCGGGTGCGGCGCGCCGGCGCCCTCTCTCGCCGCGCACGGACAGGCGGGCGCGACGGCGGGTCCGTACCGTCAGGAAACCTTCACGAGTGCAGCGGCCCAGCAGTACCCCGGGCAGGCCGCCTACTACCCCCACGAGTCCCCGCGGGTGCCCACGCAGTTCGGCGCGACGGAGGCGGCGGACGCCTACGCGAGCACGGACGAGTACGCGTACGACGGCCCGGACGATCACGCCGACCTGGACGCCCCGGCAGACGTTCATGACGAGGCGTACGGCGACGCCGACGACCCCTCCGGCACCTCCGGCGAACCCGGGGGCCGCGCCGCCCGGCGCCAGTCGCGCGGCCGGGGCCGTGGTGCACCCACGGGCGGCGACGCGGACAGCGGCCCCGGCGCCGCCGACGCCAGCCGCCGCGATCGCAAGGCCGCCGCGCACCGGCGCCGCCGCCGTCGTACCGTCCTGATCGCCGCCGGCCTCGTGCTGGCGGCCGGCGGCCTCAGCGTCGCCGAACTCGGCACGGACGCCCCCTTCTCCCCGTTCTCCAGCGACGAGCCGGCCACGTCGGCGGACACGTCCGCGGACGGCGGCACCTCCTCCGCGTCCCCGGACCGGACAGCGAACCCCCTCGACGACACCTCGGGTGCCGCGGGGAAGGCGGGCGCCTCCGCCTCCCCGGACGCCTCGGCCTCGGCCTCCGCCTCCAAGTCCCCCAAGGACAAGGCGTCCGATTCCCCGTCCGCCACGGACCGGGCGGAACAGTCTTCGGCGTCGGGCGCGGGCGGGCCTTCCACGGCGCCGACCGCCCCGGCCACCTCCCGTCCGGCGTCCACCCCCACGACCGCCCCGACGACCGCGGTCCCGACCCCGGCGCCGTCGCCGACGAAGACGTGCAACCGCTTCCTGTGGTGGTGCACGTAGACGGCCGCTTCCGGCGCGCGCCGCACGGCTCGACCCCTCCCCTGACCCCTCCCTGGGACACCCCCTGTCACGTACTGCCCCGCGCCATCGGCCATCCGGGGTATCGATGACACCAACACGCCTCCGAGGCGGTTGAGTCGGACAGGTATGTCTCGCCGTACACGATCCAGGGAACGCGCGACGGCCGAACGGGCGTCGTGCACAGGGGGAGCAGCGGGCAGCGGCTCAGTGGAGGAGAGCGGATGACTCAGGGGACCACCGTGCACGGCACGGTCGCCGAGGGATTCGAAGCGGTGCGCGCGGAGTTCGCCGCCTTCGTCGCCGGGGAACGGGACGACTACGAGGGCCAGTTGTGCGCCTACGTCCACGGCCGGCGGGTCGTCGACCTGTGGGCGGGCGAGGGCGCCGACGGGGACTCGCTGTACGGCGTGTTCTCGTCCACCAAGGGTGCCGCCCATCTCGTCGTGGCCCTGCTCGTGCAGGACGGCACGCTGGAGCTGGACCGCAAAGTCACCTACTACTGGCCGGAGTTCGGTGCCGAGGGCAAGGGCGCGCTGACCCTGCGCGACGTGCTCGCGCACCGCGCGGGCCTGGTCGGCACCGACACCGGCTTCAGCGCGGCCGAGCTGGCCGACGACCGTGCGCTGGCCGAACGTCTGGCCGACCAGCGGCCGTTCTGGCGGCCGGGCACGGCCTTCGGTTACCACGCGCTGGTCATCGGCGCGCTGACCGGCGAGGTCGTCCGGCGCGCGACGGGCCGCACGATCCAGGAGCTGTACGAGGAGCGGGTGCGCGCCCCCTACGCCCTGGACTTCCACCTGGGCCTGCCGGTCTCCCGCGAGCCCCGTTTCCGCACGGTCCAGCCGATGCTGCCGACCCCCGGGCAGCAGGCGGTGCTCGACGGGCTGCCCTCCGGACCGCACAGCCTCTCCGCGATCGCCTTCAACCGGCACACCTCCGAGCCGACCGACCTGGTCGCCCTGCCGAACGAGCGCGGCGTCCGCGCCAAGGGCCCGGCCTCGGTGGGCGGTGTCGCCTCGGCGCGCGGCCTGGCCGGGATGTACGCGGCGATGATCAGCGAGGTCGACGGCAAGGCACCGCTGCTGAAGGAGGACACGGTCGCGGAGTTCGGCCAGCTGCACTCCGTCGGGTACGACCTGGTGGCCCGCACCCACAAGTCGTACGGGCTCGGCTTCCAGGCCACGGCCGACACCTGGCACCCCTTCCTGGGCGCCGGCGCGATCGGCCACAGCGGAGCAGCAGGCTCCCAGGCCTTCGCAGACCCCCGCAGCGGCCTGGCGTACGGCTACACACGCAGACGGTTCGCTTTCCCGGGAGGAGCGGCTCCAGAAAACGAAAAGTTCGTTGCGGCGGCACACCGGGCAGCGCTGACTCCCTGAGGGGCGCGGGGAACTGCGCGAACGACCCACCACAGCCCGCACCTGAACGCTCACCGCACCCGGCGGACAGATCCCGCCGAAGCCGGCGCGGCGCAGCCGCATCCCACGTCCAAGGATGCGGCTGCCGTTGTACGCAACGACGGTGCTCAGACCAGCGTCACGGTGATGTTGCCGCGAATCGCCTTCGAGTAGGGGCACACCTGGTGCGCCTTCTCGATCAGCTTCCGCGCGGCACTCTCCTCGACGTCCGGGATGTTCGCGGAGATCTCCACGATGATCCCGAACCCGTCCTCGTTCCGCCCGATCCCCACCTTCGCGGTGACGGTCGAGCCGGACACGTCGGCGCCCTCCTGTCGGGCGACCACGCCGAGCGCACCCTGGAAGCAGGCGCTGTACCCGGCGGCGAACAGCTGCTCGGGGTTGGTGCCGGCGCCGTTGCCGCCCATCTCCTTGGGCGGGTTCACGACGACGTCGAGCCTGCCGTCGTCGGTGGCGACCCGGCCGTCGCGGCCGTTCTCCGCGGTGGCGACGGCGGTGTACAGGACGTCGGACTGCTGAATGGGCATGCGGTTGCCTTCCTCCTCGGTCCGCCGTGACTCGCGCCCACGATCGACGGCGAATTTCGGAAAGAAGTTACCGCATGCCGGAAAGCTCAGGCCAGGGGTCTGGGCTTCTCAGAGCTTGACGATCATCTTGCCGGTGTTGTCGCCGCGCAGGACCCCGAGGAACGCCTCCAGGTTGTTCTCGATGCCCTCGACGACGGTCTCGCGGTACTTCAGCTGCCCGGAGGCCACCCAGGGGCCGACCTCGGCCACGAACTGCGGCTGCAGGTCGTAGTGGTCGCCGACCAGGAAGCCCTCGATGCGGCCGCGGGTCGCGATCAGTCGGGCGAGGTTCCTCGGGCCGGGGGCGGGCTCGGTGTTGTTGTAGACGGAGATCATGCCGCAGACCGCGATCCGGCCGCCCTCGTTGAGCGAGCCGATGGCCGCCTCCAGGTGCTCGCCGCCGACGTTGTCGAAGTAGACGTCGATGCCGTCGGGGGCGGCCTCGCGCAGCTGCTCGGCCACCGGGCCGTTCTTGTAGTTGAAGGCGGCGTCGAAGCCGTACTCCTCCACCAGCAGCTTGACCTTCTCGTCGGAACCGGCCGAGCCGATGACCCGCGAGGCGCCCTTGAGCTTGGCGATCTGCCCGACCTGGCTGCCCACGGCACCCGCGGCGCCGGACACGAACACGACGTCGCCCTCCTTGAGGGAGGCGGTGCGCAGCAGACCGGCGTAGGCGGTCAGGCCGGTCATGCCGAGCACGCCGAGGTACGTCGACAGCGGCGCGGCCGCGGGGTCGACCTTGACGGCGTGCTTCGCGTCCAGGGCCGCGTACTCGCGCCAGCCGAAGAAGTGCAGGAGGTGGTCGCCGACCGCGATGCCCTCGGCATTGGAGGCGACGACCTCGCCGACCGCGCCGCCCTGCATGACCTTGCCCAGCTCGAAGGGGGCGGCGTACGACTTCGCGGCACTCATTCGGCCGCGCATGTACGGGTCCACGGAGAGGTACTTGTTCCGTACCAGCACCTGGCCCTCACCCGGCGTCGGGACCTCCGTCTCGACCAGGGCGAAGTCCTCGGGCTTCGGCCAGCCGACCGGGCGGCTGAGCAGGTGCCATTCGCGGTTGATCATGACAGTGCCTTTCGAGATTTACTTCAGTACCTGAAACAATCATGCACCTGAATATTTCAGGATGTCAAGCAACGGAGTATCCTGGGGACCATGTCCACCCCAGAGAAGACCCGCCGCCCCGACGCCGTGACCATGGAGGTCGTCGAGTTGATCGGGGACGTCGTGGCCCGCTTCTACGCGGACTACGAGCTGGCGGCGGGCGAGCACGCGCTGACCGGTCCGCAGGCGCGCCTGCTCGGCCTGCTGTCGCTGGAGCCGCTGCCGATGCGCAAGCTGGCCCAGAAGCTGAAGTGTGAGCCGTCGAACGTGACCGGGATCGTGGACCGTCTCGAGGCGCGCGGCCTGGTGGCGCGCCGGCCCGACCCCGCCGACCGCCGGGTGAAGCTGGCCGCCCCCACCGACGAGGGCCTCCGGGTCGCCCGCGACCTGCGCGAGGGCCTGCGCTTCGCCCGCGAGCCCCTGGCCGGCCTCACCGACGAGGAGCGAAGCTCCCTGAGGGACCTGCTGCGCCGCATGCTGGACGCCTAGCCCCCGCCCGCCGGCCCGGACAAGGTCATGAACAGGCCAACGGCGTCCCCCGATAGGGTTTCCCCATGCGCGATCTCGGGGTGGGTTTCGGTTATCTCCTCAAAGGCCAGCGGTGGGTGGGCCGGCACGGCAGGCAGTACGGCTTCGGCCTGCTGCCCGGCCTGATCGCGCTGGTCCTGTACGCGGCGGCGCTGGTCGCGCTCGCCGTGTGGGGCGAGAGCGGTGTCGCCTGGGCGACCCCGTTCGCGGACGACTGGTCTAGCCCCTGGCAGGGTCTGTTCCGCGGCTTCCTCACGGTCGTCCTCTTCGCGCTCGGCCTGCTGCTGGCCGTCCTCACCTTCACGGCCGTCACCCTGCTGATCGGCCAGCCCTTCTACGAGAGCCTGTCGGAGAAGGTCGACGAGGACGTCTCGCCCGACGGCACCGCGCCCCGCTCCGGCCTCCCGCTCTGGCGCGAGCTGTGGATCTCGGCCCGCGACAGCCTGCGGATCCTGGTCCGGGCCCTGCTGTGGGGCATCCTCCTCTTCGGTCTCGGCTTCCTGCCCGTGGTCGGCCAGACGGTCGTCCCGGTGCTCGGCTTCTTCGTCACCGGTTTCTTCCTCACCGAGGAACTGACCGCCGTGGCCCTCCAGCGCCGCGGGGTCGAACTCCGCGCCCGCCTCACCCTGCTCCGCTCCCGCAAGAGCCTGGTCTGGGGCTTCGGCACGCCCCTCGGCCTGGCCTTCCTGGTCCCGTTCGTCGCGGTGTTCCTGATGCCGGGCGCGGTCGCCGGCGCCACGCTCCTCGCCCGTGACCTGCTGGGCGAGGAGAGCGCCGAGGAGGAGGACGCCGAGGACGGCGAGCGGGTCACCTCCTGAACGTGGCCTGTGCCGCCACCGTCAGGATCGACCGCACCTGCGCGATGATGTCCAGCCGGTTCCGGACGAACTCCGGGTCGGTCACCGTGCCCGTCGCCGGGTCGGTGTTGCCGGCGCCGAACTGCAGCACGGGCGTGTGCACATGGCCGCCCGGCAGCGTGTCGTGCAGGCCCAGCCTGTCCCGGAGCAGGGTCGCGCGGTAGGCGATCTCGTTGGAGAGATAGTTGCCGCCGCCGCCCGCACGGGCCGTGGAGCCGGTGGTCGGGCCGTCCGGCCGTACGACGGGATCGGTGCCGCCCGCCGGGATCTCGGTCACCTCCGTGTGGTCGTACACCGGGAACCGGCCCGTGTCCGCGGCCGTGATGGCGGCGTACGGCAGGGTCGTCGTCGTCCACTGGGGCTGAGCGGCCGGATCGGTGACGGGGACGGTCTCGGTGCGGGAGGCGTTGTCGTTGTCCGGGAAGCCGCCCCGCCAGGCTCCGTTGCTGCGCTCGATGTCGAACCGCCCGACCCGGCCCTGGCTCACGGTCGTGAACAGGTCGACTTTCGGCAGGTAGGTCCGGAGGGTCCGCTCCACCGTGCCCTCGGTGAAGTCCTGCCAGCGCACCGGGAACACGGCCGTCTCCACCCGGGCCGGACCCTCGGTCGTCTCGATCACCGTGCCGTCCAGTGCCAGCGCGCTCGCCCCTGAGGGGTTGGAGATACGGATGTCCCGGTCGAGCGTGAAGGGGTCGAAGCCGGTGAGCAGGACGCGCCTGAGGTGCGGCTGCCCGGGATAGCGGATGTCGGTCTGACCACGTGAGGTGCGCTCCAACTGGTCCAGCAGTGAGGAGCGTTGGGTGTCCGTGAGGCTGAACCCCGGCTCCCAGGTGCGCACTTCCCGGGTCATTCCGAGGCGCGCCCAGTACAGCGGCCGGTCGTCGTCCCGGCTCAGATCACCGCCCGCAGGACCCCGCCCCTGAGCCCGCTCCACGGCCCGCCGCCACAGCCCGGACCCCTCGCGCACGACGATGCGCCGGGCCTGCGTGTAGGAGTGCGCGCCCTCCAGGGCGTCGGCGAACTCCGGTGCCACGCCGTCGAATCCGGAGCGGCGCAGGATCTCCTGCGGTACGGCCGCCGTGAGCCGCTGCTCCTCGACGGTGGGGGAGAGGGCGGCTGCCTGGGTGGCGCAGGCCGTCGTCGCGGGGGTCGACAGCCCGGCCAGCAGGGCCATGCCGAGCACGGCGGTCCGTATACGTAACGAGGTCACGGGAGTTGGAGTCCTTCCGTCGCTGCGGGACGCGTGGTGCGGCGGAAGTATCGCGTGCGGGGAGTGGTCTACGCCATGGTGCGAGGGGGAAAACGGTTCCTCACTCCACCGGTTCGCCCAGCAGGTGCAGGAAGTCGCGGAACGCGCCCGGCATGTCGACCGAGTCCGGGTCCAGCAGCCACTGGTACTGGAGGCCGTCCATCACCGCGATGAGCAGTGGGGCGGCGCGCTCGGGAGTGAGACCGCTGGGCAGCCGGTCGCCGTACTCGGTGCGCAGGACCGCCGTCATGTTCTCGCGGACCTGGGCGTAGCGCTCGGTGAAGTAGGAGCGGGCCGGGTGGCCCTCCGTCACGCTCTCGCCGAGCAGTGCAGAGAAGGTCTGGATGATGGCCGGGCGCATCGCGTTGTACTCGACCAGCGAGGCCAGCAGGTCGACCCGCCACCGGGTGTCCGGCACCGCGTCCCACCGGTCCCGCTCCCGGAGCACGGCCACCAGCAGGGCGTCCTTCGTCGGGAAGTAGTGCAGCAGCCCCTGCTGGGTCAGCCCGACCCGCTCGGCCACCGCGGCCAGGCTCGCCCCCCGGTAGCCGCGCTCGGCGATCACCTCCAGGGCCGCCCCCACGATCTCCGAGCGCCGCTCCTCGCTCCTGACCCTCGCGTTCATGACGTCACCGTACGACATCCCCACCCCGTGAATATAACGGCAAGATAACGAAACCTACCGCTCTACAGGTAACGGATGCAGGATGAGAGGGACCAAAGGCACTGAGCGAGGAGGTACCGCCGTGGCGGAGACAGGCAAGGCGCGAGCAGACCAGGCCCGCGAGACGGCCGTGGAGGCCGCGCTCGGGCGGCTCGACCTCGACGCCAAGGCACGGCTGCTGGCCGGACAGGACATGTGGACCCTGCCCGCCCTGCCGGAGATCGGCCTGAAGTCCCTCGTCATGTCCGACGGCCCGATCGGCGTCCGGGGTGTGCGCTGGACCGCCGACGACCCCTCCGTCGCCCTGCCCTCGCCGACCGCGCTTGCCGCCACCTGGGACCCGGACCTCGCCCGCCGGGCAGGCGTGCTGCTCGCCCAGGAGGCCCGCCGCAAGGGCGTCCACGTGCTGCTCGCCCCGACCGTGAACCTGCACCGCTCCCCGCTCGGCGGCCGCCACTTCGAGGCGTACAGCGAGGACCCGTACCTGACCGGCGAGATCGGCTCCGGCTATGTGACCGGCGTCCAGTCCGGCGGCGTCGGCACCACCGTCAAGCACTTCGTCGCCAACGACGCCGAGACCGACCGCTTCACCGTGAACAACGTGGTCTCCGAACGCGCCCTGCGCGAGCTGTACCTGGCCCCCTTCGAGGCGATCGTCGCGAACGCCCGCCCCTGGGGGATCATGACCGCCTACAACCAGGTCAACGGCACGACGATGACCGAGCACCACCACCTGGTGAACGAAGTCCTGCGCGGCGAGTGGGGCTTCGACGGCTTCAACGTCTCCGACTGGATGGCCGCCCGCGACACCGTCGGCGACATCGGGGGCGGCCTCGACGTCGCCATGCCCGGCCCCGAGACCGTCTACGGCGAGGCCCTCGCCCGGGCCGTCCGGGACGGCCGGGTCGCCGAGGCCGCCGTCGACGCGGCCGTACGCCGGGTACTGCGCCTCGCGGCCCGCGTCGGCATCCTGGACGGCGCAGAGCCCGTCGTCGCCGAGCCGCCCGCGCCGGTCGACGGCGAGGCACTGGCCCGCGAGATCGCCCGCCGCTCGTTCGTCCTCGTGCGCAACGAGAACGGCGCACTCCCGCTGAAGGCCGGCACGGTCGCCCTGATCGGTGCCGCCGCCCGCGACGCCCGCGTCCTCGGCGGCGGCTCCGCCACCGTCTTCCCCGCCCGGATCGTCTCCCCGCTCGACGGTCTCGGCGCCGCCCTCCCCGAGGGTGCCCTCACCTACGCCGTCGGCGCCGACCCGGCCACCGAACTCGCCCCCGCCGGCCAGGGCTTCGCGCTCCGCGCGGTCTGCCGAGACACCGACGGCGGCGTCATCGGCACGGGTACCGCCCCGGGCGGCCAGATCCAGTGGATGGGCGCCGACCTCCCCGAGGGCGTCACGCACGAGACCCTCCACACCGTCGAGCTGACCGGCACGTTCACCCCGCGCGAGTCCGGCCCGCACACCTTCGGCATCAAGGGCATGGGCGCCTTCACCCTCGTCATCGACGGGACGACGTACTACGACGACGTCCAGCGCCCCGAGAGCGAGGACCCCTTCGAGACCCTCTTCGCGCCCCCGGCGCCCCGCGCCCGGGCCGAACTCGTCGCGGGCGAAACGGTCGACGTCTCCCTGACCTACGTCGTCCGGTTCCCGGAGAACATCCCCATGAAGGTCGTCACCTTCGGCCTCGCCCACTCCGGCCCCCGGCGCGACCCCGACGAGCTGATCGCCGAGGCCGTCGAGGCCGCCCGCGGCGCCGGCACGGCCGTCGTCATGGTCGCCACCACCGACCGCGTCGAGTCCGAGGGCTTCGACCGCACCGACCTGCGCCTCCCCGGCCGCCAGGACGACCTGGTCCGCGCCGTCGCCGCCGCCAACCCGAACACCGTCGTGATCGTCAACTCCGGCTCACCGGTCGAACTGCCCTGGCGCGACGAGGTCGCCGCCGTGCTCCTGACCTGGTTCCCCGGCCAGGAGGGCGGAGCCGCCCTCGCCGACGTGCTGACCGGCGCCCACGAGCCCGGCGGCCGCCTCCCCACCACCTGGGGCTCCCTCACCGAAGCCCCCGTCACCCAGGTCGTTCCCGCCGACGGCGAACTGTCCTACACCGAGGACCTGCTCATCGGCTACCGCGCCTGGGAGAAGGCTGGACGCACCCCGTCGTACCCCTTCGGCCACGGCCTCGGCTACACCGACTGGGCCTACGAGACCCTGGAGACGGACGGCACCACCGCCCGCATCCGGCTGCGCAACACCGGCGAGCGGCCCGGCCGCGAGGTCGTCCAGGTCTATGTCGCCCCGGCCGAGCCGGACGTCCGGCGCCCGGCACGCTTCCTGGCCGGATTCGCGGGCGCCGAGGCCGGACCCGGCGAGAGCGTCGAGGTGAGCGTCGAACTGCCCCGGCGCGCCTTCGAGGTCTGGGACGACACGACGAAGGCCTGGGCATTTGTGAAGGGTTCGTACGAGATCACCGTCGCCCGCTCGATCGCCGACCACAAGCTCGCCGCGCCGATTAACGTCTGATCCGGGACAGTCCCCACACACCGGGGACAAAGCCCCCACGAGCCGCCCCGGTCCGGGACCTGACCCCTGGACCGGGGCAATCGTGCGGCAGGGCCCCGCCGGCCCTAGCCCCGCACGCCGAAGCCGTACACCGTCTCCGAGCGGAAGACCCGGCCCGGCCGCAGCTCGGTGCTGGGGAAGTCCGGGTGGTTCGGGGAGTCCGGGAAGTGCTCGGTCTCCAGGGCGATGCCGTCGCCGGGGGCGAAGGGGTCCGCGAGGTGGTCGGCGGTGTAGAGCTGCAGGCCCGGCTCGGTCGTGGCCACGGTGAGCACCCGGCCCGACGCCGGGTCGTACAGCTCGGCCACCTCCTCGGCCGCCTCGGTCACGCCCTTGTCCAGCACGAAGTTGTGGTCGTAGCCGGAGCCCACCTTGCGGGCCGCACGGAAGTCGAAGCGGGAGCCGGAGACGTCCGCCAGCTCTCCGGTGGGAATCAGGTCGCCGTCCACCGGGGTGTACCGGGAGGCGGCCAGCCGCAGTTCGTGCCCGCCCGCGTGGCCGGAGCCGCTCAGGTTCCAGTACGTGTGATTGGTGAGGTTGACGACGGTCGGCGCGTCCGTGACGGCCTCGTAGGCGATCCGCAGCGCGCCGGACGCGTCCAGCGTGTACGTGGCCGTCACCTCCAGCCGGCCCGGGAACCCCTCCTCGCCGTGCGGGCTCACCCGGCTCAGCCGCAGCCCGTCCTCGACCGGCTCGGCCTCCCACACCCGCTTGTCGAACCCCTGTGAGCCGCCGTGCAGCGAGTTGGGGCCGCTGTTCTGCTCCAGCGCGTACGTGCAGCCGTCCAACGGGAAGCGACCGCCCGCGATGCGGTTGGCGTACCGGCCGACCAGAGCGCCCAGAAACGGCTCCGGATGCTCCCGGTATTCGTCGAGCCCCGGGAACCCCAGCACCACGTCCGCCGTACGCCCCTCCCGGTCCGGGACCTCGACCGACTGCACGATCCCGCCGTACGACAACACCCGCACCCGCACCCCGGCCCGCTCCAGTGTCCAGCGGTGCACCGGGGTGCCGTCGGAAAGTGTGCCGAAAAGGTCGCTCATGCGGGAAACCCTAGGTCACGGCTGCTCCGCGGTCACCGTGCGGTAGGCGATGTCGGCGAGCCGTGCCTGGCCGTTCCGGCTCGGGTGGAACCAGTCCCAGTGGCTGAGCTGCTCCGTGTCGAAGCGGTAGTCGAAGACCGCGTTCCGGTCGAAGCGGCAGCGGCGGTCCTTCGCGCACACGTCCTTCAGCACCGCGTTGTAGGCCTCCACCCGCTTCTGCACCTTGTCCCGGCGCAGCGTGGCCCGGACGGTCAGGTCGTCCGCGTCCCCCAGCATCGACGGGCAGATGCCCAGCTTCCAGACCTGCTTGCCCAGCGGGTTCGTCCGGCCCTGCGACCACAGCCGCTTCAGGTTCGGCACGCTCGCCACGTACACCTGCGTCTTCGGCAGCGCCGCGCGCAGGGTGGCCAGCGACTCCTCGAAGTCCGCGCGGAAGGAGGCCACCGAGGTCATCGCCCGGGCCGACGAGCGGCACGCGTCGTTCGCGCCGATCATCACCGTCACCAACTGGGGGGCGCGGGTGGCCGCCTGGGCCACCTGCTCCGGCAGGTCGGACATCCGGGCACCGGTCACCGCGTAGTTCCAGCTGCGCTGCGCCGCCCCCGTCACGCCCAGCAGCCGCACCGCCAGGCTGTCCACCGTGGCGTCGCTGCCCGTCGCCCACGACACCTCGGGGCAGTCGGAGAGAACCGTGCACGCGTCGAACCCGCGGGTGATGGAGTCACCGACCGCGGCGATCGAGTCCGGGCTGCGGTTCCACACCGGTGTGGGCCGGGGCGAGGGACGGGACGCGCTCGCCCCGGAATCCTTCGTACCGTCACCGCCACCACCGAAGGCGTCACACCCCGCCGTGCTCAGCACGGCCGCCGTCACGACGGCAAGGGCAGCCCGCGCACGGTGCCTTCGCTTCCGCATCCCTGCTGATCCCCTCGCTCGACGTGCAGTGCTCCCTCCCATAACAACGCGCGAGGGTTCCCGGCCCGGGGACCTTGGAACGGCTCACCCCCGTACAAGCGTCCCCATGGGTGAATGGCGGGAGTTTCCTGGCACTGGGACCGACGGTACGTCACACTCCTTGCGCCGCCGCAGGGTAGCCTCGCCATCAACGCGGCCGTCGCGCCACAGCCGCCCAGCCAGTCCGCAAGATGTCCCGCTCTGCCCGGAGGTTCCGGTGACGACACGTGGAGTTCTGTACGTGCACTCCGCGCCGCGCGCGCTGTGCCCGCACGTCGAGTGGGCCGTCGCCGGGGTGCTCGGCACGCGCGTCAGCCTCGACTGGATCCGGCAGCCCGCGGCCCCCGGCACCTGGCGCTCGGAGTTCTCCTGGCAGGGCGAGGTGGGCACGGCCTCCAAGCTGGCCTCCGCCCTGCGCGGCTGGCACCTGCTGCGCTTCGAGGTCACCGCCGAGCCCTGCCCCACCGCCGAGGGCGAGCGCTACAGCTGCACCCCGGACCTCGGCATCTTCCACGCCGTCACCGGCATCCACGGCGACATCCTCATCCCCGAGGACCGCCTGCGCGCGGCCCTGCTCCGCAGCCAGCGCGGCGAGACCGACCTGGAAGCGGAGCTCTCCAAGCTCCTCGGCAAGCCGTGGGACGACGAACTGGAGCCGTTCAGGTACGCGGGCGAGGGCGCGCCCGTGCGCTGGCTGCACCAGGTGGTGTGAGGACCGGGACATGAGGAAGGGCCCCCGCCGGCAGGCGGGGGCCCTTCCTCATGTCACTCAGATGGTCCGGAACGCCAGGACCACGTTGTGCCCGCCGAACCCGAACGAGTCGTTCAGCGCGGCGATCCGACCCTCGGGGAGAGCACGCGCCTCACCGACGACGACGTCCGCGTTGACCTCGGGGTCCAGCTCGCGCACGTTGATCGTGGGCGGAGCCGTACGGTTCACCAGCGCCAGGATCGACGCGACCGTCTCGATACCGCCGGCGCCACCGAGCAGGTGACCCGTCATCGACTTGGTCGCGGAGATCGCCATGTGGTCGACGTCGTCGCCGAACACCTTCCGCAGCGCCTTGATCTCGGCCACGTCACCCTGAGGCGTCGAGGTGGCGTGCGCGTTCACGTGCACGATCTCGGCCGGCTTCAGGTCCGTGTTGTCCAGCAGGTTCTGCAGCGCCTGCGCGATGCCGTTGCCGGACGGCTCGGGCTGCGTGATGTGGTGGCTGTCGGCGGAGATGCCCTGGCCGACCGCCTCCGCGTAGATCCGGGCGCCGCGAGCCTTCGCGTGCTCCTCGGACTCCAGGACGATCACACCGGCGCCCTCGCCGAGCACGAAGCCGTCCCGGCCGGAGTCGTACGGACGCGAGGCGCCCTCGGGGTCGTCGTTGTTCTTGGACATCGCCATCATGTTGCCGAACGCGGCGATGGGAAGCGGGTGGATGGCGGCCTCGGTACCACCGGCCACGACCACGTCCGCACGCCCGGTGCGGATCATCTCGATCGCGTACCCGATGGCCTCCGCGCCCGAGGCGCAGGCCGAGACCGGGGTGTGCACACCGGCGCGGGCACCCAGCTCGATACCGACGTTGGCCGCCGGGGAGTTGGGCATCAGCATCGGCACGGTGTGCGGGGAGACACGGCGTACGCCCTTCTCCTTGAGCACGTCGTACTGGTCCAGGAGCGTCGTCACACCGCCGATTCCGGAGGCGATGACCGCACCCAGACGGTCGGGGTTCACGGACACGTCCTCACCGGCCTTGGCGGTGAATCCGGCGTCCTTCCAGGCCTCCTGGGCGGCGATCAGCGCGAACTGCGCGGACCGGTCCAGCTTGCGGGCCTGCGGGCGGGGGATGATCTCGCCCGGCTCGACGGCGATCTGCGCGGCGATACGGACCGGCAGTTCGGCCGCCCAGTCCTGCTCGAGGACACCGACGCCGGACTTGCCGGCGAGCAGTGCCTCCCAGAACGAGGCTGCGTCGCCACCCAGCGGTGTGGTTGCGCCGATACCGGTGACGACCACGGTGCGATTGGTCGGGCTCACGGGAATTCTTTCTCCAACGGATGCGGGATTCATACGGCGCCACCGCCGGGTGGCGGGGCCTTGCAGCCTGTTGCCTAAGGGGTGGCTCAGGCCTGGTGCTTGAGGATGTAGTCGGTGGCGTCGCCGACGGTCTTGAGGTTCTTGACGTCCTCGTCGGGGATCTTGACGTCGAAGCGCTCCTCGGCGGCGACGACGACCTCGACCATGGACAGCGAGTCGACGTCCAGGTCGTCGGTGAAGGACTTGTCCAGCTGGACGTCCTCAACCGGGATGCCGGCGATCTCGTTCACGATCTCGGCGAGACCTTCGACGATCTCTTCCTGAGTGGCGGCCATGTTGGCGCTCCTTCTTCGATAATCCAGACGGTTTGTGGCAGATGATCCCGTACCGGACGCATGATCCGGCACGGAGTGCCTAGGGGAGGGTAACGACCGTGGCGGCGAAGACGAGACCCGCCCCGAATCCGATGACGAGCGCGGTGTCGCCGCTCTTCGCCTCCCCGGTCGCCAGGAGCCGCTCCATCGCGAGCGGAATCGAGGCGGCCGAGGTGTTGCCGGTGGTGCGGATGTCACGGGCGACCGTGACGTGCTCCGGCAGCTTCAATGTCTTCACCATCGAGTCGATGATCCGCACGTTGGCCTGGTGCGGAATGAAGACGTCCAGGTCGTCCGGGGTGATTCCGGCCGCGTCCAGCGCCTGCTGGGCGACCTTCGCCATCTCGAACACGGCCCAGCGGAACACCGCCTGGCCCTCCTGCGTGATCGCAGGGAACTTGATGTTGCCCTCGCTGTCCAGGGGCAGCGTGGAGACGTCACCGATGTGGAAGCGGTCCCAGGGGACGGTCTGCTTGATGGTCTCGGACTTGTCGCCCTCGGAGCCCCAGACGGTCGGGCCGATCCCCGGCTCCTGGGAGGGGCCGACCACGACCGCGCCGGCGCCGTCACCGAACAGGAAGGCCGTGGCCCGGTCCTCCAGGTCGGTCAGGTCGCTCAGTCGCTCCACGCCGATGACCAGCACATGCTCGGCGGAACCTTCCACCACCATGCCCTTGGCGAGGGTGAGGCCGTAGCCGAAGCCCGCGCAGCCGGCCGAGATGTCGAAGGCGGCGGCCTTGTCGGTGCCCAGCTTGTCGGCGATCTCGGTGGCGACGGCCGGGGTCTGGCTGAAGTGCGAGACGGTCGAGACGACCACGGCGCCGATCTGCTCGGCGGTGATGCCCGCGTCGGCGATCGCCTTGCCGGAGGCCTCGATGGCCATCGCGGCGACCGTCTCGTCGGGGCCGGCCCAGTGCCGGGTCTCGATGCCGGAGCGCGAACGGATCCACTCGTCGGACGAGTCGATCTTCTCCAGGATCACCTCGTTGGGCACGACCCGGACCGGCCGGTAGCCGCCGACACCGAGGATGCGCGCGTACGGGGCGCCCTTGCTGGGCTTGATCTTCGCCATGATCGGTACGGCTCCTTAAGCGTCGGCGCCCGCTGCGGCAGCAGCGGAATCAGCTGCTGCGGCGATGAGCTCGCGGGCCGCGTCGAGGTCGTCGGGGGTCTTCAGGGCCAGCGTCCTGACGCCCGGAAGGGCCCGCTTGGCCAGGCCGGTCAGCGTGCCGCCCGGGCACACCTCGATGAGCGCGGTGACACCCAGTGCCTTGAACGTCTCCATGCACAGGTCCCAGCGCACCGGGTTGGCGACCTGGCCGACCAGCCGCTCCAGCACCTCGGCGCCGGTGGCGACGGCCCGGCCGTCCTTGTTGGAGACGTAGGTGACCTTCGGGTCGCCGGGCGTCAGCTCCGCGGCGGCCTTGGCCAGCGCGTCCACGGCAGGAGCCATGTGGTGCGTGTGGAAGGCGCCGGCGACCTTCAGCGGGACGACCTTGCGGACACCCTCGGGCATGTCCTCGTTCAGCACGGCGAGCTGCTCCAGCGTGCCCGCGGCGACGATCTGGCCCGCGCCGTTGACGTTCGCGGGGGTCAGGCCCAGCTTCTCCAGGTGCGCGACGGAGACCTCGGGGTCACCGCCGAGCAGCGCGGACATACCGGTCTCGGTGATCGCGGCGGCGTCGGCCATGGCCAGTCCGCGCCTGCGGACGAGGCCGAGCGCGGCGGTGTCGTCCAGGACGCCCGCGAAGGAGGCGGCGGTGATCTCACCGACGCTGTGACCGGCGACGGCGCCCGGGGCGATCTCGGAGATGTCACCGAGTGCCGCGGCGGACAGGATGCCGGCGGCGACCAGCAGCGGCTGCGCCACCGCAGTGTCGCGGATGGCGTCCGCGTCGGCCTGGGTGCCGTAGTGGACGAGGTCCAGTCCGATGGCGTCCGACCATGCGGCGATGCGGTCGGCGGCACCGGGGAGGTCGAGCCAGGGAGTCAGGAAGCCGGGCGTCTGGGCGCCCTGGCCGGGAGCGACGAGTACGAGCACTCTCACACTCTCTCTTGGGGACGGCCAGGGCCGCCCGTGGGGACAGGGACGAAGAACACGGGGGGCTTTTGTGGGGCCCCGACAAAAGCCTAGGGTTGGGCGTCTCCATCGGCCAGACGCCCCAGGATCAGCGCGATCCGCAGTGTGAAGGCGGATCGTACATCCGAAGGCGACCAACCGGTGACGTCTGTCACACGTCGGAGCCGGTAGCGCACGGTGTTCGGGTGAACGAAGAGCATCCGGGCCGCGCCCTCCAGGCTGCTCGCCTGCTCCAGGTAGACACTCAGCGTTTCCAGGAGCGCCGAACCAGCCTCCTCCAGCGGTCTGTAGATCTCCTCCACCAGCTGCTCGCGGGCGCTCGGATCGCCCGCGATGGCGCGCTCCGGCAGCAGATCGTCCGCCAGCACCGGCCGCGGCGCGTCCTGCCAGGCGGAACACGCCTTCAGCCCCGCGGCGGCGGCCTGCGCGGACCGCGTGGCGGCGAGCAGATCGGGTACGACGGGCCCGGCGACGACCGGTCCGGCCGCGAACGGCCCGATCAGCGACTTGGCGACGGCGAGCGGATTCGAGCTGCCGCCCGCGATGACGACCAGCCGGTCGCCGAGCACCCCGGTGAGCACCTGGAGCTTGGCGTGCCGCGACGCCCTCCTGATCGCCTCCACGGTCAGCTCGCTGTCCCCTTCGGGAGCGGTTCCGAGCACGACACACACATGCTCGGGCGAGTTCCAGCCGAGCGCGGCGGCCCGGCTCACGGCCCCCTCGTCGGCCTCCCCGCTCAGTACGGCGTTGACGACGAGCGACTCCAGCCGCGCGTCCCAGGCACCGCGTGCCTCGGCGGCCTGGGCGTACACCTGGGCGGTGGCGAAGGCGATCTCCCGGGCGTACACGAGCAGTGCCTCGCGCAGCACGTTCTCGTCGCCGGGCGCAGCCACCTCGTCGATGGCGCTCTCCATGACCTCGATGGTGGTGCGCACCATCTCCACGGTCTGCCGCAGCGTGATGGCCCGGGTCAGCTCACGGGGCGCAGTCCCGAAGACATCCGTCGAGATCGCCTGTGGAGCGTCGGGATGCCGGAACCACTCGGTGAAGGCGGCGATGCCCGCCTGGGCCACGAGCCCGATCCAGGAACGGTTCTCCGGGGGCATGGCCCGGTACCACGGCAGGCTCTCGTCCATGCGTGCGATGGCCTGCGCGGCGAGGCTCCCGGAGGACTTCTCCAGCCGCTTCAGGGTCGCGGAGTGCGGGTGGACGGCGCGTGCTGCGTGTTCGCTGTGGCGGGATTCGGGTTCGGGCACGTGGACAAGACTGCCTTATCCGGACCTGAGCGTGCGCCGCCGGGGTCAGCAGGTGAGACGCCCCCGCCGGGTCCGGCAGGTGTGCGCGCGGTCTACGGTGGTGCCGTGATGGACGTACGGCGCGCCGCAGAGCGCTACCCCGGAGGGGACCCCGGGACCGGGATCGACACCCGCCACGCCTTCTCCTTCGGCCCGCACTACGACCCCGGGAACCTGCGCTTCGGCGCGGTGATCGCCTGCAACGAGGAACGGCTCGCCCCCGGCGCCGGCTTCGACGAGCACCCGCACAGCCACACGGAGATCGTCACCTGGGTCGTCGAGGGCGAACTGACCCACCGCGACTCCACGGGCCACGAGACCCGGGTCCGCGCCGGAGACGTCCAGCACCTCAGCGCGGCGGCGGGCGTCCGGCACGTGGAGCGCAACGACGGCTCCACCCCCCTGGTCTTCCTCCAGATGTGGCTGGCCCCCCTGACGCCCGGCGGCGACCCGTCCTACTCGATCGTCCCAGGCATCGCCGACTCCACCCCGTACGCCGTCCCCGCCGCCGGTGCGATGCTCCACGTCCGCCGCCTGGCCGCGGGGGAGCGGACGGCCGTGCCGGACGCGGCGCAGGTCTACGTCCACGTGGTGCGCGGCGAGGTCCGCCTGGCGGGGGAGACGCTGGGCCCGGGGGACTCGGTCCGGATCACGGCCGCGGAGGGTCTGGAAGCGGTCGGGGTCACACCGACGGAACTGCTGCTGTGGGAGATGGCGCGGTAAGGGGGCCAGGCGCAGCGGCACCCCGCCCAGCGCGGGTGAGCGAGATGCACCCCCGGCCGGCAGCAGTGGACCTCAGCCCCGCAGCTCCGCGAGCACGGCGTCCGTGAACGCCGGCCACGCCTCGGTCGCCCAGGGGCCGAACGCGCGGTCCGTCAGGGCGACAGCGGCCACACCCGCGGCCGGGTCGATCCACAGGAACGTGCCGGACTGGCCGAAGTGTCCGAAGGTGCGCGGCGAAGACGAAGACCCCGTCCAGTGCGGCGACTTGGAGTCACGGATCTCGAAGCCCAGCCCCCAGTCGTTGGGGTTCTGGTGCCCGTAGCCGGGGAGGACACCCTTCGTCCCCGGGTACTGCACCGTCATCGCCTCGGCGACCGTACGCGGGTCCAGCAGCCTCGGCGCCTGCACCTCCGCCGCGAACCGCAGCAGATCGTCCACCGTCGAGACGCCGTCCTTGGCGGGGGACCCGTCCAGCGAGGTCTGCGTCATCCCCAGCGGCTCCAGCACCGCCTGCCGCAGATACTCCGCGAACGCAATGTCCGTCGCCTTGGCGATGTGATCCCCGAGCTGCTCGAACCCGGCGTTGGAGTACAGCCGCCGCTCCCCGGGAGGCGCCATCACCTTGTGCTCGTCGAAGGCCAGCCCGGAGGTGTGCGCGAGCAGATGGCGGACGGTCGCACCGGCCGGCCCGGCCGGCTCGTCCAGCTCGACGGCACCCTCCTCGTACGCGACCAGCGCCGCGTAGGCCGCCAGCGGCTTGGTCACCGAAGCCAGCGGGAACCGGTGCCCGACGCGCCCATGGGTCCCGAGGACGGTCCCGTCGGCCCGTACGACACCGGCCGCGGCGGTGGGAACCGGCCAGTTCTCGATCAACGCGAGGCTCTTCAGCGACATGCCGTCGAGCCTAAGCGCTCAGAGCCTCAGCTCCATCAAAGGGTCGGGCTTGGGCCGGAAGCCGAGGTCGGCGTAGAGCGGCGCGGCCTCGGCGGACGCGGTGAGGTGGACTCGACCGGCGCCGCGCCCGCGGAACCAGTCCAGCAGCGTGTCCATGCACGCCCGCGCGTACCCCCGGCGCCGGGTGCCCGGGTCGGTGGCGACGCTGAAGACGAACCCGACCGTCCCGAACGGATCGCCCGCCTTCCCGATCCGGTAGTCGACCGTCCCGGCCACCAGCGCGGCCAGTGCCCCCGGCCGCTCCGGGTGGTCCACGACGAAGGCGGCGAAGCCCCCGTCCGGCTCGCCCAGCCGGGCGCGCAGTCCCGGCAGGGACTCCTCGTGCCAGTCGGTGGAAGGGTCGGCGCCCGCCATCGAATCGATCATCACCTGCCGCAGCCGCAGCACTTCCTCGGCGTCCTCGGGCAGCGCCCGGCGTACAGAAATCATGTCCCGCACGCTAATGACCGCACCCGGGGCCCGTCGTGGGTATTTCTTACCGGGTTCCGCTTGCCTGGAGTGCACTCGAAGGCCATAGCGTGGGGGCCATGACGGTGATGCAGACCGAGGAGAACGCGAGCCGGACCGACATCTGCGCAGCCCCGCCCCGGCGGCACCCACGCCCCGACGGACAGGACCGCTACACGATCAGCGAGGTCGTCGCCTTCACCGGCCTGACCGCACACACCCTGCGCTGGTACGAGCGGATCGGGCTGATGTCCCACATCGACCGCTCCCACACCGGCCAGCGCCGCTACAGCAACCGCGACCTGGACTGGCTGGACTTCGTGACCAAGCTCCGCCTGACCGGCATGCCGGTGGCGGACATGGTCCGCTACGCGGAACTCGTGCGCGAGGGCGAGACGACCTACCCGGAACGCCAGGCCCTGCTGGAGTCCACCCGCCGGGACGTGCTGGCCAGGATCGCGGAGCTGCACGACACCCTCTCGGTGCTGGACCGGAAGATCAGCTTCTACGCCACGGAGCGCTGACCGCAGGGCGCCGACTACAGCTCGGCCAGCAGTTCCGCCTTCTTCTGCGAGAACTCCTCGTCCGTGAGGAGCCCCGCCTCGTGCAGCTCCCCGAGGTGGCGGATCCGCTCGGCGATGTCGGCCGGGTCCCGGCGTGCCGGTGCCGGTACCGCCGGTACCGGCCCGCGGGTGCGTGCGGCCTCCAGGACGGCCGCCGCGAACGGCAGCGACTCGTGCACCGGGCCGTAGCCGAGCCCGAAGACGACGGACGCCGGATCCTGGTCGGGCTGCGCCGGCCGGGCGGAGCCGCCCTCGCGGGGCAGCAGCCGCAGATGTCCCTCGAAGACCTCCGGCGACCGCCACTCCACCCCGCTGAGGCCGCTGACCGCGAAGCTCTGGTCCCCGGCCTTCCACTTCGCCGAGGAGGCTCCCGTCCAGGACCAGCGGAACTGCACGGTGCTCCCGTCGAAGGACGCCTTCCCGTCGTACGCCTTGAACTGCAGCGGTGCCGCCGGCGCGGCCACCAGGTACCGGTCGGTGGGCCCGGACTCGGTCAGCAGCCCCTTCAGCTCGTCGGCGTAGTACTCCGCGAGCGTCGACCGCTCGGCCGGCAGCGCCAGCCGGTACGGGTCCGAGCCCTCGCGCAGCTGCCCGGCCGCCGCCTCCCACAGCGGGTCGGCGCCGACGCGCGGCCGCAGCCGCAGTGCGACGGTGCCGCGCCTGCCCGGCGTGAGAGTCACTTCCTCGACCGCCGACAGCGGGATCCGCCGTTCGCCCAGCGCCTGGAAGAGCTTCGGTGTTCGAATCCCCCGTTCGTAGCGGATGAGCACGGAGTCGGACTCGAACTCCCAGACGGCATGAAAACCCGCCAGTACGTCACCCATGCGGCTCATCGTATGCGGCACGTGCTCCTCCGTCGCCACCCGCGCAGACCGCACTTCCTGCTGTTTCTACGCGCGTTGGGCCATCGACGTGCGGGGCAGACCGGCCCGGCACGCATCGTTCTCGCGTGCGCAGGTGACCGCGTCGTACGCGCCCACCCCGATGTCGGCGAGGTTGCGCAGGCTGTCCGTGCCCGGCTGGAAATAGCCCGCGTGACCCTGCGCGTCCTGCGCCGACAGCACCCGTGCGCCGAACGCGGAGGAGACCGGGTCGGCGCCGTGCCCGAGCCCGCCGACCTCCAGGTACGGCACGTCCTGCACCCAGTCGGTGGCGTCCCGCATCGCCCATACCCGGGCCGAGGTGCCCAGGCCGGAGGCCTTGCCGACGCGCATCCCGGGGCTCGCGGCCACCGCTATGTCGGTCACCCGGCGGGGCATGCCGTGCGCGGCGACCCCGCAGACCACCGAGCCGTAGCTGTGGCAGAACATCGACACCGGAGCCTTGCCGGGCAGGGCGTCCAGCAGCGCGTTCAGGCGCAGGGCGCCCTCCGCGGCGCGCAGCCCCGTGGCCGCGTCCACACCGAGTCCGTCCGGCGCGGTGTAGTCGGCCCAGGCGATCACGGCCGTACGGGTCGTGGGGCTCTGCTCCCGCTCTGCCGCGTACAGGGCCTTGGCCATGCCGACCGGGGCGCTGTACCTGCGGTTCGTGCGCTGGAAGGTGAGCAGGTCGGTGGCGACGCCGGGGACGACGACGGAGATCCGCTCGGCCTCGGTGAGGTTCCCGATGACCTCGGCGATCCGGCCCGACCCCTCCGGGTCGAAGGCGAGGATCTGCCGTCCGGGGTTCAGCAGCGACTCGTAGCGGTGCATACGACGCCCCGCGTCCTGCTGCCCGGCCGCGCTGAGCCGGCTGTCGTGCATGCGCTTCTTCTCGACCTTGCGCGCCTGGTCCAGCGCGACGTGGTTGGCGCGGTAGCGCAGCGAGACGGGCGCGCCGTTCATGTTGCCGACCGCGAGGGGGTAGCGGTGGGCGAGGCGGTCCTGCTCGTGCGGGGTGAGCGAGCCGAAGAAGTGCGCGAGCCGCGCGGGGGAGCCCTTGGGGTCCGGCAGGTGCAGGCCGTGGATGCTGCCGTGCTCCCACTTGGCGAGCGAGGCCTGCAGCGCGCTCGCTTCCCGGTGGCTGCGCAGCGCGGTCCAGCCGGTGGTCGCGAGCATCACGAACACCACGGCCAGCGCGAGCAGCATGCGCCAGACGTTGAGTTGCGGGGAGGTGTCGAAGGAAGTCACTGGGAGGACACACTAGGAGAACGGGAGGGTCTCGGGGTAACCGAGTGACAGGTATCACGTTTCGTGAGGTGTCGAACGAACCCCGAACGACCTCAGGAGATACGCCAGTTCCCGGTGAGCGCGGAACCCACCTGATCGAGGTACGACGCGGTGAGTTCGCGGATCGCCCCCATGCTGAAGTCGTCGCCCGTGCTCCACTGCCGCTCGGTGACCCTTATCACCCCGCCGAAGACGGCCACGGCCAGCCGCGGTCGCGGGTCGGCGTCCACGTCGACGCCCTCCCGTTCGGCGAGCAGCCGCGCCAGGGTCTCCTCCGTGGCCGCGGAGCGCAGCAGATGGGCGGCGAGCAGGGACGGGGTCGACTCGATGGTCCGGT
This sequence comes from Streptomyces sp. NPDC044064, assembly GCF_056434245.1. NCBI lineage: Bacteria > Bacillati > Actinomycetota > Actinomycetes > Kitasatosporales > Streptomycetaceae > Streptomyces > Streptomyces sp. NPDC044064. Next base: position 205,211 of record NZ_JBWKFN010000014.1, on the reverse strand, counting down.
ACATGCGCACGTACAACTCGACCGGTACGACCGCCTCGACGGCCTCGCTGAGCCCGTCCCAGCCCTCCAGCACGGCCTGCCGCAGCGTCTCCATCGGGGTCTCGTGCGCCGGCCGTTCCCGCACCGCGGCCACGAAGCGGGCCTCCGCCAGGTCCTGGACGGCGAACGCCGCGTCCTCCTTGCCGGCGAAGTAGCGGAAGAAGGTGCGCTGCGAGACGCCTACGGCCTCGGCGATCTCGTCGACGGTCGTGTGCTCGTAGCCGCGGGTCGTGAACAGTTCGAGGGCGGAGCGCAGCAGGGCGTCCCGGGTGCGCTGCTTCTTGCGCTCACGCAGTGTTTCCATAATGTGTCAGTTACCGACTTGTGAATTGGTTTGTCAATTGTCAGTGGCTGTCACTAGCCTCGAACGCATGACTAGTCAGACCACCATCGACACGACGGGGCCGGAGGACGAGACGCCGGCAGCCCCGTCGGAGGCGACCCCGGCCGCGGGGCTGCGCGGGCACCCGTGGCTCACCCTCATCACCGTCGCCGTAGGGGTCATGATGGTGGCCCTCGACGGCACCATCGTGGCGATCGCCAACCCGGCCATCCAGAAGGACCTCAAGGCGAGCTTCGCCGACGTCCAGTGGATCACCAACGGGTACTTCCTCGCCCTCGCGGTCTCCCTGATCACCGCGGGCAAGCTCGGTGACCGCTTCGGCCACCGGCAGACCTTCCTCATCGGCGTGACCGGCTTCGCCGCCGCGTCCGGCGCCATCGGGCTGTCGAACAGCATCGCCGCGGTGGTCACGTTCCGCGTCTTCCAGGGCCTGTTCGGCGCGCTGCTGATGCCGGCCGCGCTCGGTCTGCTGCGGGCCACCTTCCCGGCCGAGAAGCTCAACATGGCGATCGGCATCTGGGGCATGGTGATCGGCGCCTCCACCGCGGGCGGCCCGATCCTCGGCGGCGTCCTGGTGGAGCACGTCAACTGGCAGTCGGTGTTCTTCATCAACGTGCCGGTCGGTCTGCTGGCCCTGGTCCTGGGTGTGCTCATCCTGCGCGACCACCGCGCCGAGAACGCCCCGCGCTCGTTCGACATCCTCGGCATCGTCCTGCTCTCCGGCGCGATGTTCTGCCTGGTGTGGGCCCTGATCAAGGCGCCGAGCTGGGGCTGGGGCTCCGGCCGGACATGGCTCTTCATCACCGCCTCGGTCCTGCTCTTCGCCTTCTTCGCCTTCTGGGAGACGAGGGTCGCCGAACCCCTGATCCCGCTGGGTCTGTTCCGTTCGGTGCCGCTGTCCGCGGGTGTCGTGCTGATGGTCCTGATGGCGATCGCCTTCATGGGCGGCCTGTTCTTCGTGACGTTCTACCTCCAGAACGTGCACGGCATGAGCCCCATCGCCGCCGGTCTGCACCTGCTGCCCCTCACCGGCATGATGATCGTCGGCTCCCCGCTCGCGGGCGCCGCGATCACCAAGCTCGGCCCGCGCATCCCGCTGGCCGGCGGCATGGCCGCGACCGCGATCGCCATGTACGGCATGTCGACGCTGAAGGCCGACACCGGCAGCGGTGTGATGTCGATCTGGTTCGCCCTCCTCGGCTTCGGCCTCGCGCCGGTCATGGTCGGCGCCACCGAGGTCATCGTCGGCAACGCGCCCATGGAGCTCTCCGGTGTGGCGGGCGGCCTCCAGCAGGCGGCCATGCAGATCGGCGGCAGCCTCGGTACGGCCGTGCTGGGTGCCGTGATGGCCTCGAAGGTCGACAGCGACCTGCCGGGCAACTGGACCGGCGCGGGGCTGCCGCCGCTGACCCCGGCTCAGCTGGACAAGGCCTCCGAGGCCGTTCAGGTCGGTGTGGCCCCGGTCGCCAAGGGCACCCCGGAGCCGATCATCGCGAAGATCACCGGCGTCGCCCATGACACGTTCATCTCCGGCATGAGCCTCGCGTCCCTGGTGGCGGCGGGCGTGGCGGCGGCCGCCATCCTCGTCGCGCTGCTCACCAAGCGGGGGCAGAACGCGGAGGCCGGCGCGGGAGTCGGCCACATCTGAGGTCCCGTCCGGGGCGGATTTCCCCTATCAGGGTGACTCCGCTAAAGATTCCTCGCACTCGGCACGCGCCGCAGGTCACAGTGGGTCAAGTCCTCCGCAGGACATGGGGGGGGGGACGACCGGGCCGCGGCGCGCGCTGCGGAGGGGGCTGCGCGCGCCTCCGGCGGTTCGGCCGTTCAACTCCGGCTCGTTTCTTTGCCTGCGGGCCGGTGGGGGCCGGTCGCGCCCACGCGGCGGAGCCGCATATGAACCGCAGCCCCGCGCCCCTGGGGAGTTGCCGGTGCCGCCCGCTCCACAGCACCGTACGCGGCCGCGGGCTCAACTCCGTTGTTCTTCACGGTCCGCGGCCAGCCGGGCTACTTCAGCTCGCAGCAGCCGGACCTCCTCCGTCAAGGAAGCGATCGCCTCCGTCTGACGCCGTTCCTCCACGTCGTCCTTTTCGAACCGAGAGATGAACCACGCGGCGATGTTCGCGGTGACGACACCCAGCAGCGCGATCCCCGACAGCATCAGCCCGACCGCGATCATCCGCCCCAGGCCGGTCGTCGGCGCATGGTCCCCGTACCCCACGGTCGTCATCGTCGTGAAGGACCACCACACCGCATCACCCAGCGTCCGGATGTTCCCGTTCGGCGACTCCCGCTCCACCGACAGCACGGCGAGCGACCCGAACATCAACAACCCGACCACGGATCCCACGACATACGTCGTCAGCCGGATCTGCGGAGCCATCCGGGCCCGCCGCCCCACCAGCATCAGCGTCGACACCAGACGCAACAGCCTGAGCGGCTGCAGGATGGGCAGCACCACCGCGCACAGGTCGAGCCAGTGCGTCCGCACGAACTCCTTGCGCCGGGGCGTGAGCGTGAGCCGTATCAAGTAGTCCACGGCGAACGCGCCCCAGACCACCCACTCCACCACCGTGCACACGACCGTCAGGTCCTGCCCCGCGGAACTGTCCACGATCGGCACGGCGTACGCGACGGCGAAGGCCACGGCCAGCGCCAGCAGGGGCCGTTGGGTACGCCGCTCCCACCGCGCCTGCGCCGATTGTTGCTTCATGCCCGCATCGTAAGGAAAACGTAAGGGCGGTGGAGAATCGAACTCCACCGCCCTCGGCCTGCGCAGGCCGTACAGCGTTACGCGTCGCCGCCCGCGGCGCCCGGGTGCGCCGCCGAGACGTCCAGCAGCTGGTACCGGTCGATGGCCTGCTTCAGCACGGACCGGTCGACCTTGCCCTCCCGGGCCAGCTCGGTCAGCACCGCCACCACGATCGACTGGGCGTCGATGTGGAAGAAGCGGCGGGCCGCGCCACGGGTGTCCGCGAAGCCGAAGCCGTCGGCACCCAGCGACTGGTACGTGCCGGGCACCCACCGGGCGATCTGGTCCGGAACCGAGCGCATCCAGTCGGACACGGCCACGAACGGCCCCTCGGAACCGCTCAGCTTCTGTGTCACGTACGGCACCCGCTGCTCCTCCTCCGGGTGCAGCAGGTTGTGCTCCTCCACCGCCACGGCCTCGCGCCGCAGCTCGTTCCAGGAGGTCGCCGACCAGACGTCGGCCTTCACGTTCCAGTCCTCGGCGAGGAGCCTCTGCGCCTCCAGCGCCCACGGCACCGCGACACCGGACGCCATGATCTGCGCCCGGGCCGAGCCCGCCGCGCCCTCGCTGATCCGGTGGATGCCCTTGAGGATGCCCTCGACGTCCACGTTCGCCGGCTCGGCCGGGTGCTGGATCGGCTCGTTGTAGACGGTGAGGTAGTAGAAGACGTCCTCGCCGTGCGGGTGCCCGGCGTCGCCGCCGTACATCCGGCGCAGGCCGTCCTGGACGATGTGCGCGATCTCGTACGAGTAGGCCGGGTCATAGGCCACGCACGCCGGGTTCGTCGAGGCGAGCAGCTGGGAGTGGCCGTCCGCGTGCTGGAGGCCCTCACCGGTCAGGGTCGTACGGCCCGCGGTGGCACCCAGCACGAATCCGCGCGACAGCTGGTCGGCCATCTGCCAGAACTGGTCGCCGGTGCGCTGGAAACCGAACATCGAGTAGAAGACGTAGACCGGGATGAGCGGCTCGCCGTGCGTGGCGTAGGCCGAGCCCGCCGCGATCAGGGAGGCCGTGCAGCCCGCCTCCGAGATGCCGTCGTGCAGCATCTGGCCGGTCGGCGACTCCTTGTACGCGAGCAGCAGGTCACGGTCGACCGCCTCGTACTGCTGGCCGAGCGGGTTGTAGATCTTCGCGCTCGGGAAGAAGGAGTCCATGCCGAACGTCCGGTACTCGTCCGGTGCGATCAGCACGAACCGCCGGCCGATCTCCTTGTCCCGCATGAGGTCCTTGAGGAGCCGGACAAAGGCCATCGTGGTGGCGATGGACTGCTGACCGGTGCCCTTCTTCACGGTCGCGTACGTCTTGTCGTCGGGCAGCTGCAGCGGCTGGGAGCGCACGACGCGCGTCGGGACGTACCCGCCGAGCCCCTTGCGCCGGTCGTGCATGTACTGGATCTCCTCCGAGTTCCGGCCCGGGTGGTAGTACGGCGGCGGGCCGGACTCCAGCTCCTTGTCGGAGATCGGCAGGTGCAGACGGTCCCGGAAGCCCTTGAGGTCGTCGACCGTCAGCTTCTTCATCTGGTGCGTGGCGTTGCGGCCCTCGAAGTTCGGGCCCAGCGTCCAGCCCTTGATCGTCTTCGCGAGGATGACCGTGGGCTGGCCCTTGTGCTCGACGGCCGCCTTGAAGGCCGCGTAGATCTTGCGGTGGTCGTGACCGCCGCGGCCCAGGTGCAGGATCTGGTCGTCGGTCATGTTCTCGACCATCGCGCGCAGCCGGTGGTCGTCACCGAAGAAGTGCCGGCGGATGTAGTCGCCGGACTCGGTGGCGTAGGTCTGGAACTGGCCGTCCGGGGTCGTGTTCATCTTGTTGACCAGCACGCCGTCGCGGTCCTGGGCGAGCAGCGGGTCCCAGGTGCGGTCCCAGACCAGCTTGATCACGTTCCAGCCGGCGCCCCGGAAGACCGACTCCAGCTCCTGGATGATCTTGCCGTTGCCGCGCACCGGGCCGTCCAGGCGCTGCAGGTTGCAGTTGACGACGAAGGTCAGGTTGTCCAGGCCCTCGCGCGCGGCGATCGTCAGCTGGCCGAGCGACTCCGGCTCGTCCATCTCGCCGTCGCCGAGGAACGCCCACACGTGCGACTTGGAGGTGTCCGCGATGCCGCGCGCCTGCATGTAGCGGTTCATCCGGGCCTGGTAGATCGCGCCCAGCGGGCCGAGGCCCATGGAGACGGTCGGGAACTCCCAGAAGTCCGGCATGGAGCGCGGGTGCGGGTAGCTGGACAGCGCGTTCGGGTACTTCGACTTCTCCTGGCGGAAGCCGTCGAGCTGCTCCGCGCTGAGCCGGTCGAGCATGTACGCGCGCGCGTAGATGCCGGGGGAGGCGTGGCCCTGGAAGAAGACCTGGTCGCCGCCGTCGCCCTCGTCCTTGCCGCGGAAGAAGTGGTTGAAGCCCACGTCGTACAGGGAGGCGGAGGACGCGAAGGTGGCGATGTGGCCGCCGACGCCGATCCCGGGGCGCTGCGCGCGCGAGACCATCACGGCCGCGTTCCAGCGGGTCGCGTTGAGGATCCGGCGCTCGATCTCCTCGTTGCCGGGGAAGAACGGCTCGGCCCGGGTGGGGATCGTGTTGACGTAGTCCGTGCTGCGCATCTCGGGCACGGCCACGCGCTTCTCGCGGGCCCGCTCGATCAGGCGCAGCATGAGGTAGCGGGCCCGCTCACGGCCGCGCTCGTCCACGGCGGCGTCGAGGGAGTCGAGCCACTCCTGGGTCTCTTCGGGATCGAAGTCAGGAACCTGACTCGGAAGGCCGCCAATGATGATCGGATTGCGATCGGATCCGGAAGCCACGCTGTTCCTTACCTGTCAGAGGGCCACTTTTTTCCTACTGCCTACACCGATCCCCATCGTGTACCTCGGGAAGGCCCACGTCATCTCTACCGTGGGGTAACCAAGGCGTGGGTCCGGCCAAAACGCAACGATACGCCCGGGCTGTGACGGACTTGGCAAACTTGTTCGAGGGTCGTAGTGCCGGATGATTCCGAACGGCGCAAACCGGGCGCATCGGTGTGATGTGGGTCATGGTGAATCGGGGTACGGTGCCAGAAGTTGCGGCGACACGGCCGGGAACGTCACCGTTTCGGCGGTCTGAACGGCCGGGTACTTGCGCGATCCGTCCCGCCCGTGTGGACTACGGCCAATGCTTCGCGCACGCGCGTGGCTGAGACATTCACCAAAACATGATCAGGAGGCAACCCGTGAGCGCGACCGCGGACCACGCGGAGGAGCGGACGAACCCTGCCGCCAGGCTGGGGTTCCAGCCCGGGCAGGTGGTCCAGGAGATCGGCTACGACGACGACGTCGATCAGGAGCTCCGCGAGGCCATTGAGGAAGCCATCGAAGGCGACCTGATGGACGAGGACTACGACGACGTGGCCGACGCCGTCGTGCTGTGGTTCCGTGACGAGGACGGCGACCTGACCGATGTACTCGTCGATGCCACCACGTACATCGAAGAGGGCGGCGCCATCCTGCTGCTCACGCCGAAGACCGGCCGTACGGGGTACGTGGAGCCGAGCGACATCTCGGAGGCCGCGACGACTGCCGGTCTGACCGCGTCCAAGAGCGTCAGCGTCGGCAAGGACTGGAGCGGCTCGCGTCTGGCGACGCCGAAGGCCGCGAAGTCCGGCAAGAAGTAGACGCCTCGTCCCAAGGGCATCGGACGGGCCGGGGATACCCGGCCCGTCCGAAAGTCCGCGCTGGACCCGCGGTGATCGCTGCGTAGGGTGGTTCCGAGCGTTTGCACGCTCTCACCCGATCAGCCCACCGAAGGGATGCAGGACGATGGCGATCCAGGTCGGCGACAAGGCGCCCGACTTCGAGCTCAAGGACAACCACGGCCGCACCGTGAAGCTCTCCGACTTCCGCGGCGAGAAGAACGTGGTGGTGCTCTTCTACCCCTTCGCCTTCACCGGCGTGTGCACCGGCGAGCTGTGTGAGCTGCGCGACAACCTGCCGCAGTTCTCGGACCGTGACACCCAGCTGCTCGCCGTTTCCAACGACTCCATCCACACCCTGCGCGTCTTCGCCGAGCAGGAGGGTCTGGAGTATCCGCTGCTCAGCGACTTCTGGCCGCACGGCAACGTCTCGCGCGCCTACGGCGTCTTCGACGAGGACAAGGGCTGCGCCGTCCGCGGCACCTTCATCATCGACAAGGAGGGCGTCGTGCGGTGGACCGTGATCAACGGCCTGCCGGACGCGCGCGACCTGAGCGAGTACGTGAAGGCGCTCGACACCCTGTGATCCGGCCTCGGGGCCGACACCTGTGAGTCATCGGGTCCAGGGTCTGCGGGGGGCGGGAACCCGTCACTAGGATCGGCACGTTGATCCCATATCCGAGCACGACGGGGCTCCCCGCCCCTGGACACCACATGGAGGACTCGTGGGAGTCAGCCTCAGCAAGGGCGGCAACGTATCGCTGACGAAGGAGGCCCCGGGCCTGACCGCCGTCATCGTCGGTCTGGGGTGGGACGTGCGCACCACGACCGGCACCGACTTCGACCTCGATGCCAGTGCGCTGCTGCTGAACACTTCCGGCAAGGTCGCGAGCGACCAGCACTTCGTCTTCTTCAACAACCTCAAGAGCCCCGACGGCTCCGTGGAGCACACCGGTGACAACCTCACCGGTGAGGGCGAGGGCGACGACGAACAGATCAAGGTCAACCTGGCCGGCGTCCCGGCCGACGTGGACAAGATCGTCTTCCCGGTTTCGATCTACGACGCCGAGAACCGCCAGCAGTCCTTCGGGCAGGTCCGCAACGCGTTCATCCGCGTCGTCAACCAGGCGGGCGGGCAGGAGATCGCCCGCTACGACCTGAGCGAGGACGCCTCGACCGAGACCGCCATGGTCTTCGGCGAGCTGTACCGGAACGGCCCGGAGTGGAAGTTCCGCGCCATCGGCCAGGGGTACGCCTCGGGGCTGCGCGGCATCGCCCAGGACTTCGGCGTCAACGTCTGATCCCAGCAGGGTTCCGACGCCCATACCGTCCGGCGCCGCACCGTTTACGGGCGGCGCCGGACGCGCAGGACAACCAAAGAAGCACCACAAGGGGAGGACCAGCATCATGGGCGTCACGCTCGCCAAGGGAGGCAACGTCTCCCTCTCCAAAGCCGCACCGAACCTCACCAACGTCCTGATCGGACTCGGCTGGGACGCGCGCTCCACCACCGGCGCCCCCTTCGACCTGGACGCCAGCGCCCTGCTGTGCGGCGCCGGGAACCGGGTGCTGGGCGACGAGTGGTTCGTGTTCTACAACCAGCTCACCAGCCCCGACGGCTCGGTCGAGCACACCGGCGACAACCTCACCGGTGAGGGCGAGGGCGACGACGAATCGATCCTGGTGGACCTGACCAAGGTCTCGCTCCAGTGCGAGAAGGTCATCTTCCCCGTCTCCATCCACCTGGCCGACGAGCGCGGCCAGACCTTCGGACAGGTCTCCAACGCCTTCATCCGCGTGGTCAACCAGGCCGACGGCCAGGAGCTGGCCCGCTACGACCTCAGCGAGGACGCCTCCACCGAAACCGCCATGATCTTCGGAGAGCTCTACCGCTACCAGGGCGAATGGAAGTTCCGTGCGGTGGGGCAGGGGTACGCGTCCGGGCTGCGCGGCATCGCTCTAGACTTCGGAGTCAACGTTTCGTAAAGCTGAGTACGGCGCGGGGGAGACCCGTACCAACACGATGGGGTAGCCAGTGCTTCTGAAAACCTTCGGCTGGTCGTTCGCGGTCACCGCGATCGGTCTGGTCGCTGCGGTCCTCTACGGGGGGTGGGAGGCCTTCGGCATCGTGGCGATCCTCTCCGTCCTGGAGATCTCGCTCTCGTTCGACAACGCGGTGGTCAACGCCGGAATCCTGAAGAAGATGAACGCCTTCTGGCAGAAGATCTTCCTCACGGTCGGCGTCCTCATCGCGGTCTTCGGCATGCGGCTGGTCTTCCCCGTCGTCATCGTCGCGATCAGCGCCAAGATGGGCCCGATCGAGGCCGTCGACCTCGCTCTCAACAACAAGGACCGCTACCAGGAGCTGGTCACGGACGCCCACCCGGCGATCGCGGCCTTCGGTGGCATGTTCCTGCTGATGATCTTCCTCGACTTCATCTTCGAGGACCGGGACATCCAGTGGCTGCGCTGGATCGAGCGGCCCCTGGCCAAGCTCGGCAAGGTCGACATGCTGTCGGTCTGCATCTCCCTGATCGTCCTGCTCATCACCTCCTTCACCTTCGCCACCCACGCCCACCAGCACGGCGGCGCCCACGTCGACAAGGCGCAGACGGTCCTGATCGCCGGCATCGCCGGCCTGATCACGTACATGATCGTCGGTGGTCTCTCCGGCTACTTCGAGGACAAGCTCGAGGAAGAGGAGGAGCGCGAGCACGAGGAGGAGGAAGAGGCCGCCCGCACCGGGAAGAATCGTTCTCCGGTGGTCCTGGCCGGCCAGGCCGCGTTCTTCATGTTCCTCTACCTCGAGGTCCTGGACGCCTCCTTCTCCTTCGACGGTGTGATCGGCGCCTTCGCCATCACCAACGACATCGTCCTGATGGCGCTGGGCCTCGGCATCGGCGCGATGTACGTCCGTTCGCTGACGGTCTACCTGGTCCGCCAGGGCACCCTCGACGACTACGTCTACCTGGAGCACGGCGCCCACTACGCGATCGGCGCCCTGGCCGTGATCCTCATGGTCACCATCCGGTACGAGATCAACGAGGTCATCACCGGTCTCGTCGGCGTCGTCCTGATCGCATGGTCCTTCTGGTCCTCGGTCCGCCGCAACCGCGCACTGGCGGCCGCGGAGGGTGAAGCGGGCTCGGACGAGAAGGCCGAGATCCCGTCCGGCGTCTGACGTCCGGCGACCCCTGAGCGCCCCTTACGGGCAAGATCAGGGACGTGACGGGGTGTGACACCCCGTCCGGTGAGGAACGCTCTGTTCGGGGCGGCCGACGTGGTCGGCCGCCCCGACGGCGTTCGGGACGAGTACGTGGGGGCGGGAATGGGGTTCTTCGACGGGCTGCGGGGCGGCCGGGCCGAGTTCGACTCGGGCAGCGCGGCGAGCAACGCGATCGAGCTGACCGGGCGCCATCACCAGGTGTCGCTCACCAAGCAGGACGCGGCCACCGGCCATCTGCGCGTCAACCTGACCTGGCGGATGCGGACCACCGACTTCGACAGCAACCAGCGCACCAGCCTCTTCCGGCACCCCTTCAAGGCGCTCAAGCCGCCGGAGGTGCTCGGGCACGGGCAGAGCATGGTCAACGTCGACCTCGACCTGGGCTGTCTGTACGAGCTGACCGACGGCACCAAGGGGGTCGTCCAGCCGCTCGGCGGCTACCTCGGCGATGTCAACGCACCGCCGTACATCAAGCTCAGCGGGGACGACCGGTTCGGATCGGCGTCGGGCGAGACGATGTACATCAACCTGGACCACCGGGACGCGATCAAGAGGCTGCTGGTCTTCGTGTACATCTACGACCAGACGCCCGCCTTCGACCGTACGCACGCGATCGTGACTCTCTACCCGAGCAACGGGCCTCGTATCGAGATAGGCCTGGACGAGCGGCATCCCCAGGCCCGGTCATGCGCGGTCGTGATGATCGAGAACGTGAAGGGGGAGCTGATCGTCCGGCGCGAGGTGAAGTTCGTGTACGGGTTCCAGGGGGAGCTGGACCGGTTGTACGGGTGGGGGCTGACCTGGGGGCGCGGGTACAAGTCCAAGGTGGAGAAGTGACGCCGCGCCCCTGGGCCGGCCGACCCTAGCGGCCGATGAACTGCGGCCCTTGAGGGGGCAGCCGGAAGTTCGGATCCGGGGCCGTCAGGGCCGGCTGGGGCTGGGGCTGGGGATAGCCGTAGGCCGGCTGCTGCGGTGACGTCGGCTGGGGGTAGCCGTAGGCCGGCTGCTGCGCCGACACGGGCTGCGGGTAGCCGTAGGCCGACTGGGTCGGGACCGTCGTCGGCAGCTCGGGGGGCAGTGGCTGGGACGTGGTCTCGGGCAGCGGCTGAGATGTGGTCTCGGGCAGGGGCAGGGGCTGGTGCGCCTCCTCCTCCGGCTCCGACTCGTCCACCGAGATGCCGAAGTCCGTGGCGAGGCCCTTCAGGCCGTTCGAGTAGCCCTCGCCCAGCGCGCGGAACTTCCAGCCCTCCCCGCGCCGGTACAGCTCGCCGCAGATCATTGCGGTCTCCGCGCCCGTCTCCGGCGTGATCTCGAAGTGGGCCAGCGGCTCGCCGTCGACGACGGCGGCGTCGTACAGCACGATGCACAGGGCCGGGACGCGGTCGAAGGGCTCGCCGTCCGCGGAGGCGACCAGCAGGATGCGGCCGACGCCGGGCTCGACCCCGGAGAGATCTGACTGGATGGTGTCGGTCAGGCCCTCGGTGATCCGCTTCTTGCCCAGTCGCCAGACCTTGCCCGAAGGGTGCCGGGGCTGGTTGTAGAAGACGAAGTCCTCGTCGGAGCGCACACGGCCGTCGGTGCCCAGCAGCAGCGCCGAGGCGTCCACGTCCGGGACCCCCTGTCCGGGGGTCCAGCGCAGCACGGCGCGCACCGTGTTGGCTTCGAGCGGGACGTTCGACCCCTTCAGCATCGCGTGCGTCATGTGGTCATCCTGCCTTCTTGGTCCTGGCCACGACAATGCGGGGGGTGTCGGCGCCGACACGGGTGAGTTACCGGAAATTCATGCCCGAGGGGAACCTTCGACATGGATCCCTACGTACTATTACCGGCCACCCTTTACCCAATCCACAAGCTCGGCTTGCGCGCACTGAGGAGCCATATGCGTCATTTCGGGCACATCGCCCCCGAGGTGCGGCAGCGCCTGTTCCATCAGGAGCCGTGCGCGTTCACCGTCGATTCCCCGGCCCGGCTGCTCTCCGCGGCCCTGGGCGCCACGCTCTACAGCCCGGCGACCCGGCCGCGGCTGGCCGACGACATCGTCAAGCAGACCGGCAACGGCGTGGTCTCGATGGTGCTGTGCCTGGAGGACTCGATCGACGACGCGGACGTCGTGGCCGGCGAGGAGAACCTCGTCCGGCAGTTCGCCGACCTCGACCGCGCGGGCGCGGAACCACCCCTGCTCTTCATCCGGGTGCGCGCCCCCGAGCAGATCCCCGACCTGGTGCGACGCCTCGGCGCCAGTGCGCGGCTGCTGTCCGGGTTCGTCATGCCGAAGTTCACCGAGGAGCGCGGCCTCCCGTTCCTGGAGGCCCTCGCCGCCGCCGAGGCCGAGAGCGGGCGCCGGCTGTTCGCCATGCCCGTCCTGGAGTCGCCCGAGCTGCTGTACCGCGAGTCCCGGGTGGACACCCTGGAGGGCATCGCCCGCGCGGTCGACAAGTTCCGCGACCGTGTGCTGGCCCTGCGCCTCGGCGTCACCGACTTCTGCTCCTCCTACGGCCTGCGCCGGGCCCCCGACATGACCGCCTACGACGTCCAGGTCGTCGCCTCCGTGATCGCCGACGTGGTCAACATGCTCGGGCGTGCGGACGGCACCGGTTTCACCGTGACCGGGCCGGTCTGGGAGTACTTCCGGGTCCCCGAGCGCATGTTCAAGCCGCAGCTGCGGCAGAGCCCGTTCCTGGAGGTCCAGGCCGTCGAGCTGCGCGAGAAGCTCATCGAGCACGCGATGGACGGCCTGCTGCGCGAGATCTCCCTGGACCAGGCCAACGGCCTGCTCGGCAAGACCTGCATCCACCCCTCCCATGTGCTGCCCGTGCACGCACTGTCCGTGGTCAGTCACGAGGAGTTCAGTGACGCCCAGGACATTCTGCGGCCGGAACGCGGCGGCGGGGGTGTACTCCGGTCGGCCTACACGAACAAGATGAATGAAGTGAAGCCGCATCGCGCCTGGGCCGAGCGGACCCTGCTCCGCGCCGAGGTCTTCGGCGTCGCACGCGAGGACGTCGGCTTCGTGGAGCTGCTCGCCGCCGGCATACCCGGCTGACCCTCTTCAACCCAAGGAACGCATGAAGAACGCAGTGAACGACGGGGTCTGGTCCGGCACCTGGGTCGCCGAGCGGCTCGGAGTCGGACTGGAGGGCGACGACGGGCTCCGGGACCTGCTCGGGCTGGCGCTGCGCCGCAACCCCAAGCGGGCCCACCTGCTGGTCTCACACGTGCTCGGCAAGCACGTACCGCAGTCGCCGTCCGTGGTCTACGGCCACGGCTTCCGCCTCGGCCGCCGGGTCCGCGAGCTGCTCGGCGAGACGGAGACCGCCTCGGCGGTCGTCCTCGGCTACGCGGAGACCGCCACCGGACTCGGCCACTCGGTCGCCGACGGCCTGGGTCTCGCCCCGTACCTGCACTCCACGCGTCGCCCGGTGGCCGGGGTCGCCCGGGCGGGCGGCTTCGAGGAGTCCCACTCGCACGCCACCTCCCACCTGCTGCTCCCCGAGGACGCGGCGCTCCTGGCCGGAGATGGCCCGCTGGTCCTGGTCGACGACGAGTTCTCCACCGGGAACACGGTCCTCAACACCATCCGTGACCTGCATGAACGCTATCCGCGGCAGCGGTATGTGGTGGTCGCCCTGGTGGACATGCGCTCGGCCGAAGACACCGCCCGCCTGGAGCGGTTCGCCACCGAGATCGGCGCCCGGGTGGACCTCGTCGCGGCCGCGACCGGGACCGTACGGCTGCCGGAGGGCGTGCTGGAGAAGGGGCAGGAGCTGGTCGCCCGGCACGAGCCCGTCCAGGAGGCATCCGAGCCGTCGTACGGCCGGATCGCCCGCGTCGACCTCCGCTGGCCCACCGGCCTGCCCGACGGCGGCCGGCACGGGTTCACCCCCGCCCACCGGGCCCGGCTGGAGGCAGCGCTGCCCGCCATGGCCGCGCGGGTCGCCGAGGCGCTGCCCGCCGACGCCCGGCGGGTGCTCGTGCTCGGCTTCGAGGAGCTGATGTACGCCCCGCTGCGGATCGCCGGCGAACTGGAGCAGATGATCCCGGCCGAGGTGCGCTTCTCCACCACCACCCGCTCGCCCGTCCTCGCGGTCGACGACCCCGGCTACGCGATACGCACCCGCCTGGTCTTCCCCGCCCACGACGACCCGGCCGACGGCCCCGGTGAGCGGTACGCCTACAACGTCGCCGGCGCCGGCTTCGACGCCGTCGTCGCCGTGGTCGACTCGGTCGCCGACACCCCCGCGCTGCACGCCCCCGACGGTCTGCCGGCCCGCCTGACCGCCCACACCCCGTGCGTCCTGCTCGCGGTCGTCCCCTCGTACGCCCCCGAGCCCCTCTCCTCTCCCGAAAGGCCGGCCATGCTGCCCGAGCCCCTCCGCGGCCCCGCCTTCTCCTCGTACGCCCCCGAAGAGGTCGGCTGGCTGCTGCAGGACCTCTCGGACGTGACCCTGGAGGCGCCGACCGAGGAGCGCGAGGAGGCCATCCAGAGCGGCGGCGCCCACTACGCCGAGTCGCTGCCGGTCGAGTACCAGCCCAGCGAGCAGTACCAGGAGCTGTTCCACAGCGCCCTGGACGCCTCCGCCGCACGGATCGCCCAGGCCGTCGGTGTCGTGACCGAGACCGTCATCGCCGAGCGGTCGCCCCGCCCGGTGCTGGTCTCCCTGGCCCGCGCGGGCACCCCGGTCGGCGTGCTCATGCGCCGCTGGGCCCGGTTCCGGCACGGCCTCGAACTCCCGCACTACGCCGTCTCGATCGTCCGCGGCCGCGGCATCGACGCCAACGCCCTGCGCTGGCTGGCCGCCCACCACGACCCCCGGGACGTCGTCTTCGTCGACGGCTGGACGGGCAAGGGCGCCATCACCCGCGAACTCGCCCAGGCCATCGAGGAGTTCGAGGACAAGGAGGGCGTCACCGGCTTCGACCCGGAGATCGCCGTACTCGCCGACCCGGGCTCGTGCGTGCGTACCTACGGCACCCGCGAGGACTTCCTCATCCCGTCCGCCTGCCTCAACTCGACCGTGTCCGGGCTCATATCCCGTACGGTTCTGCGTGCGGACCTGGTCGGCCCGGACGACTTCCACGGCGCGAAGTTCTACCGCGAACTCGCCGGCGCCGACGTCTCCGTGGCCTTCCTCGACGCCGTCTCCGCCTGCTTCCCCGAGGTCGCCGACACCGTCGACGCGGCGGCCAAGGAGCTGATGGCCGAGGACCGCACCCCGACCTGGGAGGGCTGGCGGGCCGTCGAGCGGATCAGCGAGGAGTACGGCATCCACGACGTCAACCTGGTCAAGCCCGGCGTCGGCGAGACCACCCGGGTGCTGCTGCGCCGGGTGCCATGGAAGATTCTGGCCAAGGCCGGTGCGGGCGCCGACCTCGACCACGTACGGCTGCTGGCCGAGCAGAGAGGGGTTCCGGTGGAGGAGGTCGGCGAGTTGCCGTACACCTGCGTGGGTCTGATCCACCCCAAGTACACCCGGGGTGCCACGGGCGCCGACGGCAAGGCGGTGAACGTCTGATGCCGGTGCTGGTGGCGAGCGATCTCGACCGTACGCTGATCTACTCCTCGGCGGCCCTCGCGCTGACCATGCCGGACGCGCGGGCGCCCCGGCTGCTGTGCGTCGAGGTCCACGAGAGCAGGCCGCTGTCCTACATGACCGAGACGGCCGCCCAGCTGCTGACCGACCTCGGTGACGCAGCCGTCTTCGTGCCGACCACGACCCGCACCCGCAAGCAGTACCAGCGCATCAACCTGCCCGGCCCGCAGCCGGCCTACGCGATCTGCGCCAACGGCGGGCACCTGCTGGTCGACGGCGTCACGGACCAGGACTGGCACGCACAGGTGCTGGCCAGACTCGCCGAGGAGTGCGCGCCGCTGGAGGAGGTCCGCGAGCATCTGACGGCCACCGCCGACCCCCTCTGGGTGCGTAAGCACCGGGTCGCCGAGGACCTGTTCGCCTATCTCGTCGTGGAACGCGAGCTGCTGCCCGAGGAGTGGGTGAAGGAGCTGGCGGCCTGGGCGGAGAACCTGGGCTGGACGGTCTCGCTCCAGGGCCGCAAGATCTACGCCGTCCCCAAGCCGCTCACCAAGAGCGCGGCCGTACGCGAGGTGGCCCGGCGCACCGGCGCCCACCTCACGCTGGCCGCCGGCGACTCCCTGCTCGACGCCGACCTGCTGCTGGCAGCCGACCGCGGCTGGCGCCCCGGCCACGGCGAGCTGGCGGACAGCGGCTGGAGCGCACCGGAGATCAGCGCGCTCCCCGAACGTGGCGTGCTGGCCGGGGAGCGGATCGTACGGGAGTTCCTGCGGGCCTCCCGTCCGAAGGCCTGACCCGCACGGTCGGCGTCAGCCGCAACAGCCTCCGCCGCAGCAGCCGCCCCCGCCCCCGCCCGCCCGGGGCGCCGGGGCGGGCGCTGCGGAGGTGCCGCCCACGGCTACCGTCGACAGCAGCTTGACCGTGTCGTCGTGGCCCGTGGGGCAGGCGGCCGGCGCACCGGACTCCGCCATCGGACGGCTCAGTTCGAAGGTGTCGCCGCAGGTGCGGCAGCGATACTCATAGCGAGGCATGCGCACAGGTTAACCGGAGTGGCGCTTGTCACAGCACTTCAAAGTTTTATGAGTGTTCGCTTCTGCCCGAAACTGGTGCGGAGATTTTGAAAAGATCGCTGATAACTTAGCTTAGCCGCGAGGAGCCGTAAGACCGGGGGAAAAGGGGGGTTCACCGCACCGCGATGTCCATTGCGGCGGTGTCCACCTTGCTGAGTCTGAACCGCGCGCGCAAGGACCAGTGCGAGGGGAGACGCAGCCTTGGCCAAGTCATGGCAGCGGCCGGAAGGCAGCGGGGACGAAAAGAGTCCCCGGCCCGAGGAGCGGCAGCCGCAGGAGACGGACGCCACTCTGCATCTGAAGGTCGACGCCCTTCGTGCGGACGTCACCATGCAGCTGCGGGTGCCTCCGCCGCCGGAGCCTGCTGCCTCCGGCGGCCGCGCGCAGCGCCGGCGCAGCGCCCGCCCTCCGGCCCGCGCCCGCCTCACCGTCGCCGCCACGTCCGCCCTCGCCCGGCTGCGTGCCGTCGCGGGCCCCCGGCTCGCGCCGCTGGCCCCGTACGCCCGCCGCCTCAGGCCGCTGTACCCGCGCCCCGGCCGTATCGGCTGGCGCCGCTGGATACCCTCCTGGCGCCAGTGGCTCGGCGCCGTGCTGTCCGGCTTCGTCGTGATCAGCCTGTCCCTGTTCATCGCCTACGAGATGACGGACATACCGAAGAACCTGAACACCTTCGCCACCCAGCAGGACAACGTCTACTTCTGGTCCGACGGGACGCCGATGGCCCGCACCGGCTGGGTGCGGCGTCAGGACATGCCGCTCAAGGACATACCCGAGCAGGTCCGCTGGTCGGTGCTCGCCGCGGAGAACGCGAGTTTCTATACGGATCCCGGTATTTCCGTCAAAGGCATCACCCGCGCCATATGGCGCACCATCGGGCAGGGGGACACCGAGGGTGGTTCCACCATCACTCAGCAGTACGTCAAGAACGTCTACCTGAATCAGAATCAGACCGTCAGCCGTAAGTTCACCGAGGCGATGATCTCGCTCAAGCTCGACAACAAGATGAGCAAGGACGAGATCCTGGAGGGCTACCTCAACACCAGCTGGTTCGGCCGCGGCACCTACGGCATCCAGCGCGCCTCCCAGGCCTACTACGGCAAGGACGTCAGCCGGCTCAACGCCAGCGAGGCGGCCGTGCTCGCCTCCATGCTGAAGGGCGCCGCGCTCTACGACCCCACCCTCAGTGCGGCCAACCACAAGCGGGCCGTCGAGCGCTGGTCCTGGATCCTGGACCGGATGGTCGACATCGGCAAGCTGTCGCCGGCCCAGCGGGCCAAGTACAAGACCTTCCCCGAGCCGCTCAAGTCCGGCCGCGTCTACGACACCGGCACGCAGAGCGACTACCTGGTGGAGCTGGCCCAGCAGTACGCCAAGAAGGCCGCCCACATCTCCGATCGCGACTTCGACCTCGGCGGCTACCAGATCTACACGACCTTCGACCGCAAGCGGGAGACGGCGCTGACCGCCGCCGTCGCCAAGGCCCGTGAGCAGGGGAAGAAGGGCCACCCCGAGCAGGCGAAGACCGCCCACTACGGCGCCGCCTCGGTCGCCGCCGACGGCCGGATACTCGCCGTCTACGGTGGCCCCGACCACCGCAAGCAGGGCTACAACGAGTCCAATGCGACCACCGTCAAGGCCGGCTCGGCGTTCCTGCCCTTCGTCTACGCCGCCGGTCTGGAGCACGGGGTCCACAAGACCCGCGGCGGAGCCGCGACGCCCGTCACGCCCGAGAGCGTCTACGACGGCGACGACGGCGTCCCCGTCACCACGCCCGAGGGTCCCTACTGGGACCGCAGCGGCAAGAAGGTCGCCGCCCACAACGACGGCGAGAAGTCCTACGGGCAGATCACCCTGGACAACGCCCTCGCCCAGTCGGTGAACACGCCCTTCATGCAGCTCGGCATGGACACGGGTCTGGACAAGGTCAGTGAGACCGCCGTGGCGGCGGGCCTGCTCTCCTCCAGCATGGGTCCGCAGGTGCCCGCCCTGTCGATGGGCAACTCCACACCCAGCGCGATCCGGATGGCGAGCGGATACGCCACCTTCGCCGCCTCCGGCACGCACACCGAGCCGTACTCGGTGCGCCGCATCACCCGCAACGGCACCCAGGTGGCCCTGGCCACCCCGCGCCCGCAACGGGCGGTGGGCGTGGGCGTCGCGGAGAAGGTCGAGCGAGCGCTGGCGGAGTCCTACCGCCTCGCCCACCCCACGAGCACGGCCCAGGTGTCGGGCAAGGCAGGCACCACCGACGACGACAGCGCCGCCTGGTACGTCGGCACCTCCGCGTCCGTGTCCACCTCCGTCGTCGTCTACCGCATCGACCTGACCAAGTCCCTGGAACCCCTCTCGCTCGACGGGTTCGCCGGAACCACCACCGACGACGTCGACGTCCCGTACGGCATCTGGGCGCACGCCACGGGCCTCGGCTGACCCCCGAGGCTCCCCGCCGACCTCCCTCCCCTCGCACCAGAATGAGCCGCCGCATGAACAAGAAGCCGCAGACCGGCCGTCGCCGCCGGGTAAAATCCAGCCCCCGTCCCAACGGCCTCGGGATGCGGATGCTTGCTGCCCTCCTCGCCGTCGCGTCGGCGATCGCGGGCTACCTGGTGCTCAACCACCGGGACAACACCGCGCCCACCGCCGCCAGCAAGGACACCTCCGGAAAGGCCGCGCCGAAGCCCGCCAGGACGCCCGCGTGGGACGGCAAAACGAAGATCCTCGGCGACGGCTCCACCTCCTACACCGGCCCCCAGAAGGGGCAGTTGGTACCCAAGCCGCTCAAGCCCGGTGAGAAGCCGCCCCAGTTCGTCGTCTTCTCCTGGGACGGCGCGCTGGAGGGCAGCGACCACCTCTTCTCGCACTACCGGGAGCTGGCCAAGGAGTACAACGCCCACATGACCTTCTTCCTCACGGGCATCTACCTGCTGCCCAAGGACAAGAAGACCCTCTACCACGGCCCGCAGCACGAGCCGGGCGACGCCGCGATCGACTACGCGACCGACGAGCACATACGCACCACCCTGGAGCAGCTCCGCCAGGCCTACGACCAGGGCAACGAGATAGGCACCCACTTCAACGGCCACTTCTGCGAGAAGAAGGGCGGCGGCGACTGGAGCGTCGAGGAGTGGAAGAGCGAGATCGACCAGTTCTACGACATCGTGGAGCACTGGAAGACCAACACCGGCTTCAAGGACATCGCGCCGCTGCCCTTCGACTTCAAGAAGGAGGTCGCCGGCGGCCGCGCGCCCTGCCTGGAGGGCCAGCCGAACCTGCTGAAGGCCATCAAGGCCTACGGCTACGGCTGGCGTTACGACGCCAGCTCCACCGGCGACTTCCAGATATGGCCCGCCAAGAAGAACGGCGTCTGGAACTTCCCGCTCCAGCTGCTTCCCTACGAGGGCGGCGACTACCAGGGCCTGTCCATGGACTTCAACTTCCTCGCCAACCAGTCCGACGGCCAGACCGACGGCAACCCCGTGGACTACCCGAAGTGGGAGCAGGAGACCGTCGACACCTACATGGCCGGCTTCAACCGCGTGTACTACGGCAGCCGGGCACCGCTGTTCATCGGCAACCACTTCGAGTCCTGGAACGGCGGCATCTACATGAAGGCCATCGACCAGGTTGTGAAGAACGTGTGCACGAAGAAGGGTGTCAAGTGCGTGTCCTTCAAGGAACTGTCCGACTGGCTCGACGTGCAGAAGCCGGCGACCCTGCAGCAGCTGCGCGCCCTTGACCCTGCGCAGTCGCCGCGTGACTGGTCGACAGTGGTCAAGTGACGTCCGGGCGCCGCAAGTTCCACTTGTGCAACCCCCTTCACAACTGGCCCACACGTCATGCGAAGATGCCCTCGCCCGGTCGGTGTGCCGGTGTAGAGGGGAACATCATTGAAATCGAGAAAACTGAGCCGTAAGGGGCGTCGCGCCGGCATAGTCTCGGTGGCGGCCGCCTCGGTCGTCGCCGGTGTGGCCCTGGTGCCCAACTGGAGCGCGGGCGCGGCGGTCGTGGACGACCCGACCGTGGACGCCGCGACCAAGGCGACCTTCCAGAAGCTGGCCGACGCGGTCTTCACGGACCGTACGGACGCCCTGGTGGACCGGAGCGACCAGCACCGCTCCAAGCCGTTGGCCTCCACTTTCTCCGGCGACGTCAAGCTGTCCTCCGGGCAGTCGCGCCAGGAGAACTCCGCGCTGACCGAACTGCGCGGCCGCCAGTCCCGCCTCGCGAAGCTGGGCGAGAAGTACAGCAAGGCCAGCACCCGCGTCACGCTGGACGCGACGCGCGTGACCGGTCGCACGGCCAAGGCCGATGTCACCGAGACCACGGCGCTGACCTACGCGAAGGTCAAGGGCACCGAGCCGAAGACCACCGGCTTCCAGGCCCACCACGAGCTGACCTTCAAGGCCGACCAGCAGGGCAACTGGCAGCTGACCGGCGTCCGCGACACGGACGGCGGCTACCTCGCGGTGAACCAGGTCGCGAAGCCGTCCTCCGTGAAGGCCACCCCGGCCGACGACGGCCCGCCCGACGCGCCCCGTGCGGCCACCACGTGGCCCGCCCCGGCCAACCAGAAGAACGTCACCACCGGCGCCTACGACTACAAGGCGATGGTGGCGTACGCGTCCAAGTACTGGAAGAACTACAACCCGGACTACCCGGACTACAACGGGCAGGGCGCGGGCGGCGACTGCACCAACTTCGTCAGCCAGTCCCTGAAGGCGGGCGGCTGGAAGCACGTGCCCGGCTACACGAACGACTTCCACAAGTGGTTCGGCAACGCCGACATCCAGTCGGACTCGTTCGTCGGCGTCAACGAGTTCTCCTGGTTCGCCCTGTCCTCCAAGCGCGTCACCAGCCTGGCCAACGTCTACCAGCTGGACATCGGTGACGTGCTGCAGATGGACTTCAACAGGGACGGGTCCAAGGACCACTCCATGATCGTCACGTACCGCAGCCCGCAGGGCGTGCCGTACGTGACGTACCACTCCAACAACACCTACAACCGGTCGGTGGCGAGCCTCGTCGCGTCGTACCCCAGCGCGGCTTTCTACGCCTACCGCACCTGATCCCCGGTCGCATCGGCCCGCTGCTCCGCGTCGGGGTGGCGGGCCCGCCAGTACGGGTTGTCGTGCGGCAGGGTCGAGCCGACTCTGCCGTACATCCCGAACACCATGAGCAGCACACCGACCACGAAGCTGAACAGCACGTTCTGGATCTTGAAGGCCAGGAAGTTGTAGTCGCCGTCGAGCAGGGCCAGGTTCAGGAAGCCGCTCAGGATGAACAGGATGCCCAGCGTCATGTTCAGCGTCGACGCGAAGTTCCCGCCGATCACCATCCCGACGCAGAGCAGCAGCCCGACACAGACGGACAGGACGCTGAGCGTGCCGTTGGTGTTCAGGCCCAGGGCGGTGTTCCCGCCGGTGTCGAAGAAGCCGATGTTGTTCGTGAGGCCGAGAATGCCGAAGGCGAGCAGGAACAGGCCCATCAGGCCCGCGCCGATCCGGTAGACGGTGCTCAGGCGATGGTCGACGGGGAGATGGTCGTCGAACCGGATCCGGTGACGCTCTCCCGTGTGCATGGTGTGTGAGGCCATCTTCGCCTCCCTGTGCGTGCTGGCGGCGGCCCTACGTACCTCCACCCAATATCCGCCCGACGTGGCCCGGCGGCAACGGCTCAGTGCCCGGGGCCCCCGCGCTCCTCCCGGATCTGCGCCACCACGCGGGCCGTGCTCTGCCGCACCGCGTCCGTCTCGGTCAGGAAGTGCCAGTAGTCGGGGTGCCGGCCCTCCAGCGTGCCGATCGCCCGGTCCAGCCGTGCCACCGCGTCGTCCAGCGGCCGCGCGTGCCGCGGGTCCGGGGTCGTACGGCCGGTCATGGCCAGCCGCTGGGCGTCCCGGATCGCGAACCGGGTCCGCTGGATCTCCTGCTCCGGATCCTTCTGCACGGCGTTCAGCCGGGTCAGCCGGTCACCGGCGGCCGACACGGCCTCGTCCGTGGTGTTCAGCAGTGCCCGTACCGTCGACAGCAGCGAGGTGGCGTCCGGCCAGCGCTGGGTGTCCCGGGCGGCCTGGGCCTCGCGCAGTTTCAGCTCGGCCTGCCGCACGTTCTCCGCGGCCTGTGCCGGCACCTGCTGCAGGTCCTGCCAGCACGCGGCGGCGAACCGCCGCCGCAGCTCGCTCAGCACCGGGTCCACCTGGCCCGCCCGGGTGGTCAGCGCCTGGGCCCGGGTGCGCAGGCTCACCAGCCGGTGGTCGATCTCGGCCGCCTTCTCCGGCAGCCGCTCCGCCTCGGCCCGGATCGCCGCGGCCTCCCGCTGCACCCGCTCGGCCCGCTCCAGCGTCGGCGCCACCCCGTGCTGACCGGCCCCCTGGTTCAGCCTGGTCAGCTCGGGCGAGAGCGCGGCGAGCCGCGCGGCGAGGTCGTCGGCCCTGAGGCCCATCTCCCGTACGGCGTCCAGCGCGTTGCTCGCGCCCAGCAGCGCCTGCCGGGCCCGCTCCACGGCCGGGGCGAGCCGGGCCAGCTGGGTCTCGGCCTTGCCGAGCAGCGGCCCGAGGGAGCTGCCGAAGCGGTCCAGCTCCTGCTTGACCCGGACCAGTTCGTCCTTGGCCGCGGTCAGCTCGGCGCGCGCCCGGGCGGCCGCTGCGGCCTCCAGGTCGTCCCGGTCCAGGTCATGGGCGTCCACGGCCTGGATGTAGTGCTGACTGACCTCGTCGATCCGGCCGCCCAGCGCCGCGAAGTCGGCCACCGCGCGCCGGGCGGCGGGGGAGTCGTCGACGGCCGAGATGGTCTCTATGGAGATCCGCAGGTCCCGCTGGGCCGTGTCCAGCTCGTAGAACGCGGCAGCGGCGGCGTCCTTCGCCGCCTGCGCCTCGGCCCGCTGGCTCTCCGCGCGGCCGCCGAACCAGCGCCGGGTACCGCCGCCGGCGAACGCGGCGGGCAGCGCGAGCGCGGCGAGCACCGGCAGGCTCATCAGGATGAGGGTGTCGCGCAGAGCCGAGGGGGCGCCCGAAGGAGGGTGCGACCTCGTCGCCGGCGTGCCCGGTGTCGCCGTCACATCCCTCTCCCGTGCTGTTGTTCGCCCTGGGTGGTGTCATTCTCCCACCCGTTCAGGACGAACACACGGGCCGGTCAGTTCGCCGTGTGCACCGTCACTTTTCCGCCCCTCGGGACCCGTCCCCGCCCCGGACGGGGTTTGCGGCACAGCCCCCCTGGCCATGTAGGCTGTCGGCCTGTCCCGGGTGCGTAGCTCAGGGGTAGAGCGCCTGCCTTACAAGCAGGATGTCGGCGGTTCGAAACCGTCCGCGCCCACCAGAAGAAACGAGAAGCCCCCCGACCGGTCCCGGTCGGGGGGCTTTCGTGTGTGACCTCTTGTCCCCGGCTCACTTCTGGTCCTCGGCAGCCGCCTCGCGGGCGTGCTTCAGCTTCGTGCGGGCCTCGACCCGCTCCGCCGCCGTGACCTCGGACCAGAAGCGGTGGCCGCTGACGAACACCGCCAGCTCGTGCTCGCGCCGGCGCAGCTTCTCCACCTCGGCCTGCTCGTCCGACGTCCAGCCGGGGGAGGCGGGCCGCTCCACCTTCCGCCAGCCGCTGTCGTCGCTGAAGCCGTCCATCGGCTCGACCGACCAGGGCAGCCGCTTGAGCAGGCCCGACAGTTCGGCCCGGACCTGATGCAGCTCCTCCTGACCGGCGAGGAGGTCACTGGGGAATTCATAGGTCGTAGCCACGCGGCAATGCTACGCCTGTTCGATTTTGGGTGGCGAGTTCGCTTGTGAGGTTCACGCGAACGAGTAGCGCCCGCCCCCCGGCTCGGTGACCGGCGGCGCGCAGTTCCCGCACCAGGCGGGCCGCCACCGGCACCGGCACGCCGTGCCGGTCCGCCGCGCGCAGCAACGCCCCGCCGATGGCGTCGAGTTCGAGGGGGCGGCCCGCCTCGGCGTCGCGCTGCATGGAGGACCTGGCGGCCGGCGGGAAGGCGTCGTACCGGGCCAGGGCCTGCGCCGGGTCCGTGGGGGCGCCGCAGGCCCGGCTGACCGCGGTGGTCTCGGCGACCAGGGCCTCCAGCTCCTCGCGGTGGCGGGTGCGGATCTCGCCGAGAGGGAGGCCGTAGCGGGTGGTGAGCAGGGCGAAGGGTGCCAGGAACGACATCTTCGACCAGAGGGCCGTCGTCTCGTCCTCGAGTACGCGGGTGGTCACGCCCGCGCCGGAGAGGGTGGCGGCCAGGGCTTCGAGGCGGGGGCGGGCCGCCGTGTCGCCGGTCAGGTCCACTTCGACGAAGTCGCTCCCGTGTTCGATCAGGCCGGGGGCCACGCGGGTCGACTCCACTCGGATCACCGCGGGGGCCACGCGGTCGGGCCGGTAGTGGGTGCGCAGCGCCGCGGGGTGCTCGACGCCGTTCAGGAGCGGTACGACGAGGGCGTCCCCGAGGACGGCGGACGGGACGCGGGTGAGGGCGGCGTCCAGGGTGGTGTGCTTGACGGCGATCACGCAGGCGTCCACCGGCTCGCGCAGCTCGGTGTCCGCCTCCACGGGTGCGGTGAACTCGCCGAACCGGCGGCTGCGGACCCGGATTCCGGTGTCGCGCAGGGTGTCGGCGGTGGCCTGCCGGGCCAGGCAGACGACGCGGTTGCCGGCGCGGGACAGGAGGGCGGCGAGGAGGCCGCCGGTGCCGCCGGGGCCCAGGATCGCCACGGTGTGCTTCGTCATGAGGATGTTCCTCTCGTCGGTCGGCCCCGGGAGTCGGTGGCCGCCTTCGGAGGGATCCTCGCAGGGGCGCGCGCCGTGCGTGAGACTGGGGGCATGTGCCGGAGTATCAAGACGCTGCGTCCGCCCGTACTGCCCGGTGACGCCACCGAGGACGACATCCGCGCGGCCGCGCTGCAGTACGTGCGGAAGGTCTCGGGGTTCCGGGCGCCCGCCGCCCACAACCGCGAGGTGTTCGAACAGGCCGTGCAGGCCGTCGCCGAGGCCACGGCGGAGCTGCTGGGCGGGCTGGAGGTGCGGGGGCGGTCCGTGCGGGGCGCGGCGGGGTAGGACCCGCGTTCACAGGTGCCCGGAGCGGCGGCCGGTCGCCGCTCCGGGTGGGTCGCGCTGCCCGTGCCATCGCCGGGCGCTTGAGTCTCCCGCAGGGGGAGACCCGAAGGTGGGGTCATGGACGGCGGCACCCTGTATTCGATCGGTGAGCTGGCCCGGCGTACCGGGCTGACGGTCAAGACGATCCGGCTCTACTCCGATCGCGGCCTGGTGCCGCCGGCCGACCGCACGCCCGCCGGTTACCGCCGCTACGGCCCGGACGCCGTCGCCCGTCTCGCCCTCGTACGGACCCTGCGCGAGCTGGGGCTCGGCCTCGACACGATCCGCCGTGTCCTGGACCGGGACGTCCCGCTCGGCCGGGTCGCCGCGGAGCATGCCGCTGCCCTGGACGCGCAGATCGGCATCCTGCGGCTGCGGCGGGCGGTGCTGGTCGCGGCGGCCGGGCGCGAGGCCACCTTCGAGGAGATGGAACGCATGCACCAGCTCGCCACCCTGTCCGAGGCCGAACGGCGGCGCCTGATCGACGACTTCCTCGGTGCCGTCTCCGGCGGCGGGGCGGACCGTACGGGCCCGGCCGCGGCCGCCCTGCGGTCGCTGACTCCCGAGCTGCCCGACCGGCCCACGGAGGAGCAGGTCACGGCGTGGGTGGAGGTGGCGGAGCTGTCCCTGGACCCGGACTTCCGGGCCCGGATGCGGGGGCTGGTCGAGGAGTACGCGGGCGAGCGGTCCGACGGCGCCGCCGTGCCGCCGCGGCCGGACGTCGTCGCCGTCACCCGTGATGTCGTGGCGACGGCCGTGTCCTTGGGGGTCGATCCGCGGTCTCCGCGGGCCGAGCCCGTCGTCGCACGGCTCACCGCCGCCTGCGCGGCCACCGTCGGCCGGCCCGACGACGCCGAGCTGCGCACCTGGCTGGTGCGTCACCTGGCCACGGTGAACGATCCCCGCTGGGACCGGTACACCCGACTCCTCGCCGTGATCAACGGCTGGCCCGCCCCGCAACCGCTGACTCCCGTGATCGAATGGGCAGTTGAGGCGCTGAGCACGGGAAAGGCCCGGTGACAGGAGCGTCGAGAGATCGGGAGGACCGCATGTCCACGGCACGGCTGGAAGTGGCCGCCACCCCCTCGGGCCCCGGTCTCCTGCTGAGGCCGTGGTGCCCGGGAGACGCGGCCGCGCTGGTCGAGGCGTACCGCGACGACGCCCTGCGCCACTGGACCAGCGGGGTGGTGGAGGACGAGGCGGGCGCGGCCCGGTGGATCGGGGAGCAGGCGCGCGGGTGGGAGGAGCGGCGCCGGTTCGCCTTCGCCGTCGTGGAGTCCGGCCCCGAGCCGGAGCGGGTGCTGGGGCACGCGGTCCTGAAGTTCGCCGAGGCCCCGGGCGCCCCCTCCGCCGAGGTCGGCTACTGGACGGCGGCTCCCGCGCGCGGCCGGGGAGTGGCGCCGCGCGCGCTGCACGCGTTGACCGACTGGGCCTTCGCGGCCTTCGGCGGTGACGGGCTGACCCGCCTCGAACTGCTCCACCAGGCGGACAACGCGGCCTCGTGCCGGGTCGCTCACAAGTGCGGGTACGCGTTGGCCCGGCTGCTTCCGGCCGCGCCGCCCGCGTTCCCGCTCGCCGGGCATGTGCATGCGCGGGAGCACGGCCAGGAGCACGGAGCCGGCGCGCCCTGAGTGTGCGGCCATGACCGGAATGACGGACAACCCGGGCCGGGGAAAGGCTGCTTGAGGCGGACGGGCCCAGGGGGCGCACCGCCCGGCGGGCCCCGGACAGGCATGATGAGGCGGACCGTCCGCTTCCAGTCGGCGGTCTGCTGCCATGCGCCCCACACGCCCGGGAGTCACGTCGTTGTCTGCACCGATCCAGGAATCACCCACGGTCTCCGTCGCCCTGGTCGGGGCCGGGCCCCGCGGAACCAGCGTCCTGGAGCGCCTCTGCGCCTCCGCGCCGGAACTCCTTCCGCCGGGCGTCCGGCTGACGGTCCACGTGATCGACCCGGCGCCGCCCGGCCCGGGCCGGGTCTGGCGGACCGCGCAGTCGGCCGAGCTGCTGATGAACACCGTGGCGAGCCAGGTGACGCTGTTCACCGACGCCAGCGTGGACTGCTCGGGCCCGATCCGCCCGGGCCCCAGCCTGCACGAGTGGGCGGACGGAACGCTGGGCCCGGACGACTACCCCACCCGCGCCCACTACGGCCGCTACCTGGAGTGGGTGTTCGCGCGGACCGTCCGGGCGGCCCCGCATACGGTGCGCGTCGAGACCCACCGGGCCCGCGCCGTAGGGCTGGACGACGGCCCCGGCGGCGGCCAGACGCTCACCCTCGACGACGACCGGGTGCTGTCCGGGCTGGCCGCGGTGGTCCTGGCCCAGGGACACCTGCCGACGGCGGCGGACGCGGAACAGGAGCGGGCGGCCGGACACGCCGAGCGGCACGGCCTGCGCCACGTACCGCCCGCCAATCCGGCCGATGTCGACCTCTCCCCGCTGGCGCCCGGCGAACCGGTGCTGCTGCGCGGCCTGGGCCTCAACTTCTTCGACCACACGGCCCTGTTGACCACAGGCCGGGGCGGGCGCTTCGTCCGCGCCGCCGACGGCGTCCTGCGCTACCGGCCCTCCGGACAGGAGCCGCGCGTGTACGCAGGTTCACGGCGCGGGGTGCCGTACCAGGCGCGGGGCGACAACGCGAAGGGCCCGTACGGCCGTCATCTCCCGCTGGTGCTCACCCCCGAGGTGACGGCGGGCTTCCGCAAGCGCGCCGACTCCGGTGAGCCGCCCGACTTCCGCGCGGAGATATGGCCGTTGGTCGCGAAGGAGGTGGAGACGGTCTACTACGGCGCGCTGACCGGCCGGCCCGACTTCGCCGCCCGCTTCCTCGCCGTGCCGCACGGGGATCCCCGGGAGGCGGAGCTGCTGGAGGAGTACGGGGTCGGCGCCGAGGACCGCTGGAGCTGGGAGCGGATCTCCCGGCCTTACGGGGAGCGGGAGTTCGCGGAGAGCGGGCAGTGGCGGGCGTGGCTGCTGGCGTATCTGCGCGAGGACGCCGTGCAGGCCGCCCTGGGCAATGTGCGCGGACCGCTGAAGGCGGCGCTGGACGTGCTGCGTGATCTGCGCAACGAGATACGCCTGGTGGTGGACCACGGCGGCCTGACCGGCGACTCCCGGCGTGCCCACCTGGACCGCTGGTACACCCCGCTCAACGCCTTCCTGTCCATCGGCCCGCCCCGGCGCCGGATCGAGGAACTGGCGGCCCTGGTCGAGGCGGGCGTGGTCGAGGTGCTGGGGCCGCGTCTGGAGGTGCGGGCCGGGCAGGGGGCGTGGGTGGCCCGCTCGCCGGCCGTGCCGGGGTCGGCGGTGCGTGTGACGACCCTCATAGAGGCGCGTCTTCCGGAACCCGATCTGCGGCGCACGTCCGACGAGTTGCTCGCCGGGCTGCTGGCGAGCGGCGCCTGCCGGCCGCACATCGTGGACGGTTACGAAACCGGAGGGCTGGACGTGACACGTCGCCCTTACCGTCTGATTAATCGTCAGAACCAGGTACACGCACGGCGGTTCGCGTTCGGCGTGCCGACGGAGGGTGTGCACTGGGTGACCGCCGCGGGCGCTCGTCCAGGGGTGGATTCGGTCACGCTTTCGGATGCCGACGCGGTGGCGCGAGCCGTCCTACGTGCGGCCGCGGCCGATGCGGAACCGCAAGCGGAAGCGGAACCCTGGCCAAATGTTGAACTTGCAAGCATGAATTAGGTACGCCTAACCTGGGTCCCTCGATCGGTACCGCCGCCCCCACGACCGGCCCCGTCCCCGGCCGGCCGGCCACACCGACACCGAAGAGGAGCCCCCTCATGTCCGCACGTCTCAACTCCGCTCAGCCGTACGTCATCGGCCTCTTCCGCATCGTCATCGGCCTGCTGTTCGCCGTGCACGGTGCCGCCTCGCTCTTCGGTGTCCTCGGCGGTGCCGTCGGCACCGACGGCGGCACGATCCCGTCCGGGACCTGGCCCGGCTGGTACGCGGCCGTGATCCAGCTGGTCGCCGGCGGACTGGTCCTGCTCGGCCTCGGCACCCGAGGCGCAGCGCTGATCGCCTCCGGCTCGATGGCGTACGCGTACTTCGACGTCCACCAGCAGGCCGCCCTGTGGCCCATCCAGAACGGCGGCGAGCTGTCGGCCCTGTTCAGCTGGGCCTTCCTCCTGCTGGTCTTCACCGGCTCCGGCGCCTTCGGTCTGGACCGGCTGCTCGCGCGGCGTGCGGACGAGACGCGGCAGTCGGCCGCGGAGCGGGCCCCGATGGCGGCCTGACCGCCCCGCCGGGCGACGGCGCCCCTCCCCTGCTGTGCGGGGAGGGGCGCCGTCGCTCATGTGCGGGGGTGCCGTCGCGGTCGAGTGCGTGCGTGAAAACGCTGTGTCGACCACATGTGCCCCCCGCGAACCTCCTGTCACACCCCCGGCGTACGCTGTATGGCTGTCATGGGGGAGCAATGGGGGAGTTGTCGTGTGGGAGAGCGTGGGGGCACTGGCCGCCGGTCCATGGATCTACGCCATGGTGGCCCTGTCGGTACTGCTCGACGTCTTCGTGCCCGTGCTGCCGAGCGGAGTGCTCGTCATCACGGCGGCCACGGCAGCGGCGGCGGGTACGGGCGCGGCGACGGGTGACGTGCCGGACATCTTCGGCCTGATCCTCTCCGCCGCGACGGCCTCGGTCCTCGGCGATCTGGTGGCCTACCGGCTGGCCTGGCGGGGCGGTGAGCGCCTGGACCGCGCGATCGCCCGGTCCCGCCGCCTGACCGCCGCGCAGGAACGTCTCGGCGAGGCCCTGTCCCGGGGCGGTGGCGCCCTGGTCGTCCTGGCCCGCTTCGCGCCCGCCGGGCGCTCGGTCGTCTCGTTCTGCGCCGGTGCCGCCCACCGCCGCGCCCGCGACTTCGTCCCCTGGTCCGCCCTGGCGGGCCTGTCCTGGGCCGCCTACAGCGTCGCCCTCGGCTACTACGGTGCCCGCTGGCTGGGCGCCACCTGGCTGGCCACGGGTGTGTCGGTGGCTGCGCTCTTCGGTGCCGGTGCCGCGGCCGGGTTCCTGATGCGGCGGCGGCCGGCGTAGCCGTCCGGACAGCCGGCCGCCCCCCGCGACGGCCCGCCCGGAGGCGGGGTCGAGGAGGGCGGAGGAACGGCAGCGGTCAGCAGCTCGCCAGGTAGTTCGTCAGCGCGGTCTTCTCCGCGGAGTCGACCGAGAGGTCGTAGTAGTACTTCACCTGTACCCAGGCGCGGACGTAGGTGCAGCGGTAGGACGTCAGCGAGGGCATCCAGGTGGACGGGTCCTGGTCGCCCTTGGCCTGGTTCACGTTGTCGGTGACGGCGATGAGCTGCGGGCGGGTCAGGTCGTTGGCGAAGGCCTGGCGCTGGGCGGTCGTCCACTTGCCGGCGCCGGAGTCCCAGGCCTCGGCGAGCGGGACGAGGTGGTCGATGTCCAGGTCGGAGGCTGCGGTCCAGGTGGCGCCGTCGTACGGGGAGTACCAACTGCCGCTGGTGGCCGCGCAGGAGGAGTCGGTGACGACGTTCGAGCCGTCCCGCTTGAGGACCGTCTCGCGGGTGTTGCAGGAGCCGCTGATGGTGATCCAGTGCGGGAAGAGGGAGCGGCTGTAGCCGGTGCGGTCCTCGGTGGCCACGGTCAGCTGGGAGAGGTAGCTGCGGGCGGTGGCGGCGCTGACCGGCGTGGGGAGCGCGGCGGAGGCGCTCGGGGAGTTGAACAGGGCGACGGAAGCTATGAGTCCGGTAAGGGCGGAGAGTATGCTCAGACGTCGACGCGCGTAGAACTTCGGCATGCGAACTCCCTGGTGGGGTGGGGGTGTTGGAGCGCGAGCGAGGGAATGCTCGCGGTGCCGTGTTGCCAGAGGGTGAGCGCCCGGTAAGAACTTAGTGACGTGTTCATGACACGACAAGTTCTACGGCGGAATTTTCGCGTCGCGTACTATGGGATGCGCAGAAGGGGAGTAGCTCTTCGCCGGACCGTCGACATACTGCTCAGCCAGCCTGAGCCGGCGCCCGGAGGCGGATCCCTGCAGGACCGCCCAGCGAGACCTTCGGCAAGCAGTGCACGCCCATGCCCCACGGCATGGGCGCCGAGTGTGCTGCCATGCCGAGGTGTCTCATGTGAGGTTCAGCACTCTCGGTGGGGCAGCCCCCGACCGATTGAGGAATGTTGATCAGCATCACCGTGACGGCGCTCGTGTTCGGCGTCATCTTCCTTGCCGAACTGCCGGACAAGACCGCGCTCGCCGGCCTCGTCCTCGGCACCCGCTACCGCGCCTCGTACGTCTTCGCGGGTGTCGCCGCCGCCTTCCTGCTCCATGTCGTGCTCGCCGTCGCTGCCGGCAGCGTGCTGACCCTGCTGCCCCAGCAGATCGTGCACGCGATCACCGGCGTCCTCTTCCTCGGTGGCGCCGCGGTGCTGCTGATGAAGAAGGACGAGGATGAAGAGGAGATCCGCAGGCCGGCCGACCAGTCCTTCTGGAAGGTCGCGGGTACGGGTTTCATGCTCATCCTCGTCGCCGAGTTCGGTGACCTCACCCAGATCATGACCGCCAACCTCGCCGCCCGTTACGACGACCCCGTCTCCGTCGGCCTCGGCGCCGTCCTGGGTCTGTGGGCGGTGGCCGGGCTCGGCATCGTCGGCGGAAAGGCCCTGATGAAGCGGGTGCCGCTGCGGCTGATCACGCAGATCGCGGCCCTGCTGATGCTGGGGCTCGGTGTGTGGAGCCTGTACGAGGCCGTGGCGGGCTGAGCTGAACGGTCGGTGAACCCTCGCCGACGGTGGTGGCGGACCCGCGCCATGTTTTGTACCGTGGAGGAACAAAGTGGTTCCCGCCCGTTTTCCCTGACCGGCGGGCGGGGCCGCCTTGTCCCGTTCTCCCCTTTTGGAGCTGCCGATGCCGGCCACCGTCCCCACCGTGCTCACCGCCCGCGCCCTCCTGCTCGACATGGACGGCACCCTCGTCAACTCGGACGCCGTGGTCGAGCGCATCTGGCGGCGCTGGGCCGAGCGGCACGGACTGGACGGCGACGAGGTGATGGAGGTCGTCCACGGGCGGCAGGGCCACGCCTCGATGGCGGTGCTGCTGCCCGGGCGGCCGGTGGAGCAGAACCTCGCCGACAACGCCCGGATGCTCGCGGAGGAGACCGCCGACGTGGAGGGCGTGGTCGAGGTCCCGGGTGCGGCCGCGTTCCTCGCCTCGCTGCGGGGTGTGCCGCACGCGCTGGTCACCTCCGCCGACGTCGCCCTGTCCACCGCGCGCATGGCCGCCGCAGGGCTGCCGCTGCCCGGGGTGCGGATCACGGCCGAGTCGGTCGGTGCGAGCAAGCCCGACCCCGAGGGCTTCCTGAAGGGGGCTGCCGAGCTGGGGATCGATCCGCGGGAGTGTGCGGTCCTCGAGGACTCCGGCGCCGGTATCGCGGCCGGCCTGGCCGCCGGCATGCAGGTCGTGGGCGTGGGGCCGCGGGCCGCCGCCCATGGGCCCGACGTGGTCGTACGGGACCTCACGCAGGTGCGGGTCGAGGCCGTGGGGGACGGGTCCGTCCGGCTGCACGTGGGGTGAGCCGGGACGGCCCCCTTTTCCGGCTCACCGAGTCGGGCGGTGGCTCACGGGGCCGTCGTCTCCGACTCCAGGCTCTCCCGGGTGGCCGGCCCGTACACGCCGAGGGGGTCGTCCGTAAGACCCCTGGCCCACTGGTACGTGCGTACCGCGTCCTCCACGGCGCGTGTGAAGACGCCGTTCACCGCGTCGTCGTAGAGGTTCAACTGCTTCAGGCGAAGCTGGAGTTCCATGACCTCCGGCCCCTTGTCGCCGCGCTGCAGCACCGGCGCGGAGGCGGTGGGCGCCGCGTTCGGGGTGCCCTTGGCCGTCGCCGAGGGGGTGGCGGAGGCGGCGGGGGACGCGCTGTGTGAGCTGGTCGGGGTCGGGGTCGGAGAAGCCGACGTGGCCGTGGCCGTGGCGCTCGGGGTCGGGTCCGGCGACGGGGACACGGGCGGTGGGGAAGGGCGGGGTGCGGCAGGCGCCGCCGGGGCCGACGAGGTGCCCGGTGCCCTCGTCGCGGGGACGCTCGGGCGTACCTCCTGAGCCGCCCGGTCCCGGGCCGGCGGGTGGTACGAGAACAGCCCGCTCGCCATGCCTGCCGCCGCCACGACCGCGATCGCCGCACCGGCGACGGACAGCAGGACCGTACGGCGGGAACGACGCGGCGGTTCCTCGTCCGCCGGGCTCGCCGCGGGCCCGTGCGGCGGCTCCTGCTCGAAGAGGCTCAGGTCGGCGGTGCTCGCGCCGGGCATCGGGCGCAGGGGAAGAGTGGCCTCGACGGCCGGCACCGGGCGGGTCTCGGCCGCCGCACCCTCGTCCGCGGCACCCGCGACCTCGACATACGGGCGGATGCGCAGCGGGTTGAAGTCCTCCGCCGCTGCCGCCTGCGCCGTACGCGCCTCGCACAGGGCGTCCGACGCCCGCCGGGTGCAGTCGCAGGACGGGGTGTTGTCCGCCCCCCTCGGCGCCCCGCATTCCGGGCAGGTGTGGCCCGTCGGTTCCGTCACGCGTAAGTCCCCTCCCCTCGGGAACTCCCGAGTTTATGCAGACGTCCTCCACAACCACCGAACCGGGACACGCCGCAAACCGGACACAGAGGGACCTCAACAGGCCATAAACGGCCACACCGCCGAGGATGGTAGGAGTCCCAGAGCCCCGGGAGGTCTCCATGCCCCTGGAAACGCACGCCACGGCGAAGGAGATGAAGGCCGCCGAGCAGGTCCCCGGCAACGTCTTCGTCTCGATCGGTGCCCTCCTGCTCGGGCTGCTGCTCGCCGCGCTCGACCAGACGATCGTGTCGACCGCGCTGCCCACCATCGTCAGCGACCTGGGCGGGCTGGAACATCTGTCGTGGGTCGTCACCGCCTATCTGCTCGCCTCGACCGCCGCCACCCCGCTGTGGGGCAAGCTCGGTGACCAGTACGGGCGCAAGAGGCTGTTCCAGACCGCGATCGTGATCTTCCTCATCGGGTCTGCGCTGTGCGGCATGGCGCAGAACATGCCGCAGCTGATCGGCTTCCGGGCGCTGCAGGGGCTGGGCGGCGGCGGGCTGCTGGTGCTGTCGATGGCGATCGTGGGCGACATCGTGCCGCCCCGTGAACGCGGGCGCTACCAGGGGCTGTTCGGTGCCGTGTTCGGTGCGACCAGTGTGCTCGGGCCGCTGCTCGGCGGGCTGTTGACCGAGCAGCTGAGCTGGCGCTGGGTGTTCTACGTCAACCTGCCCGTCGGTGTCGTCGCCCTCGCCGTGATCGCCACCGCCCTGCACATCCCGCGCCGGGCCGCGCACCACGTCATCGACTACCTCGGCACCTTCCTGATCGCCGCGGTCGCCACCTGCCTGGTGCTGGTCGCCTCCCTCGGCGGTACGACGTGGGCGTGGGGCTCCCCGCAGATCGTCGGGCTCGCCGTGCTGGGCGTCGTGCTCGCCGTCGCGTTCGTCGCCGTCGAGCGGCGGGCCGCCGAACCGGTCCTGCCGCTCGGGCTGTTCCGCATCCGCACCTTCACCCTCGCCGCCGTCATCAGCTTCATCGTCGGCTTCGCCATGTTCGGCGCGATGACCTATCTGCCGACCTTCCTCCAGGTCGTGCACGGCATCTCGCCGACCATGTCCGGCGTGCACATGCTGCCGATGGTGATCGGCCTGCTGCTGTCCTCGACCGCCTCCGGGCAGATCGTCAGCCGCACCGGCCGCTGGAAGGTCTTCCCGGTCACGGGCACCGCCGTCACCGCCATCGGCCTGCTCCTGCTGCACCGGCTGGACGCCCACAGCTCGACCGCCCTGATGAGCGTCTACTTCTTCGTGTTCGGCCTGGGCCTCGGCCTGGTCATGCAGGTCCTCATCCTCATCGTGCAGAACGCGGTCTCGTACGAGGACCTGGGCGTCGCCACCTCCGGCGCCACGTTCTTCCGTTCCATCGGAGCCTCCTTCGGCGTCGCCATCTTCGGCACCGTCTTCGCGAGCCGCCTCGGCGACCAGCTCGCCGAGGCCTTCCGGGGCGTGCGCCTGCCGCCCGGTGTCTCGGCCGACGCGCTCCAGTCCGACCCGCGCAGCATCGCCGCCCTGCCGGCCTCGCTGCGCCCGGCGGCCCTGGACGCCTTCGCGACCTCCATCACCGACGTCTTCCTGTACGCCGCCCCGGTCGCCTTCCTCGGCTTCGTGCTGGCGTGGTTCCTGAAGGAGGACCCGCTGCGCGGCTCGGTCACCGCACCGGACGTCTCCCAGACCATCGCGCCCAACCCGGTCGAGCGCTCCTCCTACGACGAGGTGTGCCGCGCGCTGTCCGTGCTCGGCACCCGCGAGGGGCGCCGCGAGATCTACCGGAAGATCACCGACCGGGCGGGGTACGACCTGCTGCCGGCCGCCAGCTGGATGCTGCTGCGCATCCGCAGGTACGGCTCGGTGGAGCCGGGGCAGCTCGCCGAGCGCACCGACGTCCCGATGCGGGCCGTCCTCGCCGCCGAACGCCAGATGGAGGAGCGGCACCTGGTCGACCGCGAAGGCCTGGACCTGACGCTCACCGAGTCCGGCCGCGAGGCCGCCGAACGCCTCGCCAAGGCCCGCGAGGAGTCCCTGGCCGAGCTGCTCGGCGACTGGTGGCAGCCGGGCCGATCCACCGACCTGGCCCAGCTGGTGAAGGAACTCACCGGCGAACTGTGCGGCTCGGAGCGCGAGCGCCCCCGCGACGGGGCGCCGACCAGGCTCAGTTGACGGTCCCGGGGGCCGACAGGTCCTTGCGGAACCAGTGTTCGGCGTACCGGTCGTCGTTGTGGGGCCCGGTCTCCGCGTAGCCGAGCCGGGCGTACAGGGCGCGGGCCTCCACCAGGTCGCTGCGGGTGTCGAGGATCAACTGCCGGGCCCCCAGGGCGCGGGCGGCCTCCTCGGCGGCGGCGACCAGGAGCGCGGCCCCGCCCCGGCCGCGCATGCCCTCGCACACGAACACCCGGGTGAGTTCGGCCGTGTCCGCGTCCAGCAGCCGTACGCCCGCCGAGCCGGCCGGCTCACCGTCGTACCGGGCGATCAGCAACCGGCCGGCGGGCGGAGCGAGTTCGGCGCCCGTCCCGGCCGCGACCTCGCGCTCCAGCTCGTCCGGGTCGGTGCGGTGCCCCTCGTGCAGGAGGTACCAGCGGTCGCTGACCTCCGTGTAGTACGCCCGCCACAGTGCGGCGGCGGCCGGGCAGTCGTACGGTTCTGGGGCGATCTTCCAGGTCATGCGGGCCATTCTCGGGCGCCGTCACGGACCCTCCGCAAGTGAATAGATGTACCTGCGCCGAAGGAGACTGTCCGTCGTGAACCGAACCGACCGTCTCTACGCCCTGGTCGAGGAGTTGCGCGCCGCCGCACCCCGTCCGCGCAGCGCCCGCGCGCTGGCCCGCCGCTTCGAGGTCAGTGTGCGCACCATCGAGCGCGACCTGCTGGCGCTGCAGCAGTCCGGCGTGCCGATCCACGCGGAGCCGGGCCGCACCGGCGGGTACGTGCTCGACCGGGAGCGCACTCTGCCCCCGCTGACCATCACCCCTGCCGAGGCGACCGCCCTGGCCGTCGGGCTGCACGCCCTCGCCGGGACGCCGTTCGCGGCGGACGCGCGCAGCGCGCTGCACAAGGTGCTGGCCGTGATGCCCGGCCGGGAGCGGCGGGCGGCGGCGCAGCTGGCCGGGCGGGTGCGGCTGCTCGTACCGGCCGCGCGCCCGGCCCGGAGCGCCGAGCCGGTGGTGCCCGCCGCGCTGCGGGAGGCGCTGTCGGCGGGGAAGGTGCTGCGCCTCGCGTACGCCGACGCGACGGGCGCGGCCACCGCCCGCGACGTCGAACCGCTCGCCTTCCTCGGCGGCGAGGAGCACTGGTACCTGGCCGCCTGGTGCCGGCTGCGGGACGCCCCGCGCGGCTTCCGCCTGGACCGTATCCGCACGGTCACGGCGCTGGACGAGCGGGCACCCGAGCGCGCCGTCGACCTGGCCGCGCTCGACACCCTCGGCTCCGACCTCGTCCCCCTCGGCGAGCTGGGAATGTGACGGCAATCACCGACAGGGGGGTGTCGCGGGCGAGGCGGAGGCTGGTGCCCGTTCAGATCAGCGACGGCTTGCACCGGAGGCACCAGAAATGACGACCACGGCATCCCCGAACACGACGGCCGGCGACACCCTCACTCCCGCCACCGGCAGCGCCCTCTTCGACCGCTGGACCGCCCTGTGGAACGGCGACTTCGACGACCCGGAGGCCTTCCTCGCGCCCGGCTTCCGCATCCGCTTCGGCAACGACCCCGACGACGCGGCCACCGACGAGATCCACGGCCCGGCCGGCATCGTCTCCTTCATCTCGGCCTTCCGCACGCAGAGGCCGGGGCTGACGTACGCCGTCGAGGGGACCCCGCTGGTGGACGGTGCTCTGGGGCAGGTCGCCTCCCGCTGGTACGTGACCGGGCCGGGCGGACTGCACAAGAGCGGGATCGACCTGTTCGAGGTGGCGGACGGGCGCATCGCGACCGTGTGGTCGGTGACCGGGCTGCGCCGCTTCGCGCCCTGACGGCCGTTTGTGGTCCGCCCGCCGGGGTCACCCGGGGGGAGAACCGGCCGAAGGAGAGGTGGGCCATGGTCAAGCACCGGGAGACCGGACCCGTGCGCCCCGCACCCGCCGTGGCAGGCCTGGCGGCGGATGCCCGTGGGGAGCAGGCCCTGCGTGGCGTCGCGCCGCACCGGCGGGGCAACGCGTGGGACGACGAGATGCCCGAGGACGGGCTCGGCGTGCCCTCCCCGGGTGAGATCACCGCACGCGAGGCGGCGACGACGGAGGGCCGGGCGCCGGACGCCTGGCCGGCGCCGCCCGGCCCGGCGGGAATCGGGCTGCGCGTCCCGCTGCTGCCGCACGAGGAGCGGGAGCAGTGGGAGACACGGCTGCTGCAGACGGCGGCCGGGTTCGTGGACGCGCCGCGTGCCGCGGTCGAGGAGGCCGACCGGGAGCTGGAGGAGATCGCCACCCGGTTCGCCGAGGCCGTGACGCGGCGCCGCCGGACCCTTCGCATGTCCTGGCAGGAGGGAGTGGAGAGCGACACCGAGCAGCTGCGCCTGGCCCTGCGGGACTACGAGGAGCTGGCCGGGCGCCTGCTGCACTTCTGACCGGCTACCCCTCCGGCGCCGGCACGTCTCCCGTGGCGGCAGCCCTCCGCTGCCGCCATTCCCGTACGACCTCCTCGACGTCGTACGGCTTCTTGCCGAGCGGCGGGCCGGGCGGCGGCTTGAACATCATGTCGCGGATCTTCACGTTGACGTCGGTGATGATCTTCCGGACGATCCGCTCCGAGGGTGCCGCCCAGGCCGCCTCGAGCGCGTCCTCGGCCTCCTTGCGCAGCGCCAGCGCCGGCGGCAGCACCGCCAGCCCCTCGCGGGCCATCTTCCGCTTGACCCACCACAGTTCGTCGTACCTGGAGTCGACGTCGGCGGGCAGCGGCTCGCCCGCGCCCGGCAGATGGTCGAACTCACCCCGCTGCTGGGCGACGCGGATCTGGTGATCGACCCAGGACTCGAACGGGACACCCGGTGGCTTTCGCTCGGTCATGAACCCATTGTGCCGGACGCGGCCCGGCCGGGCGTTTTATCATGCGGCGGCGGTGCACACAGGCGCCGCACAAGGACGTTTCCGACGTCTCGGCTTCTTCGGGTCCTCCAGGGGGAACGCACGTGCTCGAACTGACCATGGCCACCGTCTCAGGGGCCGACGCGGGCGCCACGGCCGGCATGACGATGGCCGACGCGCCCAGCGAGCCGGGTGCCGTGCTCCGGGTGGGCCGGGACGCGTCCGTGTGCCGGCTGGTCACGCCCGAGGACTGGCTGTTCGTCTCCCGGGTCCACCTGGAGTTCCTGTGCGGCCCCGACGGCGGCTGGCAGCTGTCCTGGCTGCGCGGCTCGCAGGCCGAGCCGTCCGCCGAAGTCCGGCTGATCGTCGGCGAGTACGCGCAGACCGTCGCCTACGGCGGGGTCGTGGCGCTGCCGCGCGGCGGCGCCGGCGAGGTCGTCGTGCAGGACCGCACCGAGCCGCGCAGCATCAACGTGGGCTTCTACCACGAGGCATGAGCCCCGGCCCGCAAGAGCCTGCGGGCCGTCAGCCCAGCACCCGGGCCAGCGCGAAGCCGTCGTACCCCTTGCTGCCCACCGTCTGGACCGCGGTGCCGCTCAGCCTGGGGTGGGCGGCGATCAGTTCGACGGCGGCCCGGGTGCCGAGGATGTCCGGTTCGGTGCTGTCGGCGTCGGCGACCCGGCCGCCGCGCACCACGTTGTCCACGACGATGAGGCTGCCCGCGCGGCACAGCCGCAGCGCCCACTCCACGTAGTGCCGGTTGTTGGCCTTGTCGGCGTCGATGAAGACCAGGTCGAAGGGGGCCGGGTTCTCGTCGGCGAGCTTGGGCAGCGACTCCAGGGCCGGGCCCACCCGCACCTCCACGATCCGCTCCAGGCCCGCCCGGGCGATGTTGCGGGTCGCCACCTCGGCGTGCTTCGCGCTGTACTCCAGCGAGATCAGTCTGCCGTCCTCCGGCAGGGCGCGGGCCAGCCAGATCGTGCTGTAACCGGCGAGCGTGCCGATCTCCAGGATGTTCCGGGCACCCTGGATCTCGGCGAGCAGCTGGAGGAACTTGCCCTGAGGGGCCGTGACACTGATGTGCGGCAACCCCGCGGCCTCGCTGTCGCGCAGGGCCGCCTGGAGCACATCGTCCTCCGGTGAGAGATGGCTGCTGAAGTAGAAGTCGACGTCGTCCCAGAGCTGCGACCCGCTCATCGCCTGCTGCCTTTCCCGAGTGTCCCCTCGAGTCTCTTCCCGAGGCTTCCTGGCTTCACCTCGAATGATCTCAGCCGATCGGCGCGGACGGGGGGAAGGGCGGCGGGGACTGCACGGGCGGCGGGGGAGTCACCGGCCGCCGCGAGCGTCGTACGACGACCAGCGTGACGGCTGTGAGCGCTGCCAACAGACCGCCACCGACGGTGATCAGCCACGCCGGGATCCCGGCCACCTCGCGCAGCCGGTCCTCGTAGATCACTTTCTGGACCCGGGTGTCGGCCGCCGCGCGGCGCAGCTCGTGGTCGCCGGAGATCCGGGCCGGGTCCGGGAACTGCTGGGTCAGGGCCGTCAGGTACGGCGTCCCCGAGGCGAGCCTGCCCAACGCGCCGCCGGGCTTGCCGATCCGGCCCGCGAACACGACCTCGGGCTGCGCCCCGCCGATCGTCGTGCGCGTCGCCATACGGTGGGCGGCGAGCACGTACAGGCCGAGGGACTGCGGGGTGCGGGCCAGGCGGGACAGGCGCATCGGGTAGACCGCGCGGTCGCTGGCGAACGTGAGGTGGAGCGGGTCGAGGGCGCCGCCCAGCGGGGTGCGCGAGGCCTTCGGGGCGAGCCGTACGGCCACGTACTCCCAGTGCCGGTCGACGTACGGCTGCAGTGCGGTCCTCAGCCTCGCCGGGAAGGTGAAGCCGTGCTCGTGCAGCCAGGTGTCCAGCGCGGCCGGGTCGGTCGCGGTCAGCCGGGCCACGTCGAACGGGCCCAGTCGCTGGCGCCCGACCACGCCGACGCCGCCCGCCGCGGGGGGCGCGGCGGCGCCGACCCCGTCGTTGCCGTCGAAGGGCCAGTCGCCGTTCTGCGGCCAGAAGTGGTGGCGCGTGCGGTGCACCGGGGCCATGGCGGCGGCCAGCTGGTCGAAGAGGGCCGGATCGCCGAGGCGGACCGTCGCCCGGTGCGGGACGGGCATGATCCAGGCGGCCCGGTCGGCGTCGCCGCCGACCGTCAGCCGCATGACGATCTGCTCCTGCCGGCCGTCCCAGCGCAGCACGGACTGCTCGCTGGAGACGGCGATCCGCTGCGAGGGGTAGGGGACCATCGCGCCGCACCCGCAGGCGTAGGCGGGGGCGATCAGCCAGCTCAGCTGGACGCCGAGCAGGGCGAGGACAACTGCGAGTATGCGGCCGCGTTTCACGGGGCTACAGACGGTGCCGGTGCGTGATCGGTTCCGGCGCCGCAGCGGGGTGGGGCCGGGGTCGGCGGACTGGACGCGTACCGGGAAGCGGCTCGGGACGCGAGTCGGGACGTAGTTCGGGACGCCCGTGGGACGCGCCTGGGACACAGCGGGACGGACCGGGCGCGAGGCGGTCCGCAGGACGGGGCGGGGCCCCTAGGACCTGCGCACGGCCTTCCACCGCGGTCGTCCCACCGTCCCTTCCCGGGACGCCGGCCGGGCCCGGGACGCCCGGTGGCAGGCGGAATCCGGGATGCCGGATCGCGGCTAGGTTTCTCGGCGTCGGACGGCAACTCGTCGACCGCTCACATCCGTTCGCATCCGATCGCTTCGGCTCGCATCGGACCGCACCGCACCCAGGGGGACGACCCACCATGAAGCTCAAGCGCACGCTCGCCACTCTCGGCTCCGCCGCCGCGATGACCGTCGGCCTCTTCGGCCTCAGCCCGGCCGCACACGCAGCCACCCCCGGCTGCTCCGACTACGCGATCTACTACAGCGGCTCCAGCAACGCCTGGTACACGAAGGTCCCCACCGTCGGTCCCCAGGGCACCAACTTCTGCACCCTGCGCTCCGGTGCCAGCGGCATGCAGGTGTACTACCTCCAGGACACCCTGAGCTACTGCTACGGCCAGGACCTCGGAACGCTCGACGGCAAGTTCGGCCCGAAGACGGCGGCCGCCCTGGCCCGCGTCCAGAAGAGCCTCGGCCTCGACCCCGACGGCGTCTACGGCCCGCAGACCCGCGACAAGCTCACGTGGCACTGGATGACCCTGCAGGCCGACAACCACTGCAAGACCCTGTACGACGCCCACGCGCACTGATGATCTCCACCGCCCGGGGAAACGGGGCCGACCTCCCCGGGCGGGGATCACCGGCCCCCGCACCCGCAGCCGACGACCGGGCCCGCGGCCCAGCGGCGCTTACCCCGCGGCTTCCACGGACGGCGCCGAACCGGGCAACGGCCGCCCCGCCGACTCCGTCATCCGCCACACCGCGAACCCGCCCACGACAGCCGCGGCCATCATGTAATAGGCGGGCATCATCATGTTCCCGGTGGCACCGATGAGCGCCGTGACGACCAGCGGGGTCGTCCCGCCGAACAGCGACACCGAGACGTTGAAGCCGATGGACAGGGAGCCGTAGCGCACCCGGGTCGGGAAGAGGGCGGGCAGCGCGGCCGGCATGGCCGCCGTGAAGCAGACCAGGAGCAGACCCAGCGCCCCCATGCCGAGCGCGACGGCGAGCAGGCTGCCCTCGCGGATCAGGAGCAGCGCAGGGACGGACAGCAGCAGGAAGCCCGCGCAGCCCGCCGCGATCACCGGGCGGCGGCCGATCCGGTCGGTCAGCGCGCCGGCGAACGGCTGCACGATCATCATCAGCGCCATCACACCGAGCACCACCAGCAGGCCGTGCGTCTCGTCGTACTTCAGCTCACTGGTCAGGTAGCTCGGCATGTACGACAGCAGCATGTAGTCGGTGACGTTGAAGACCAGCACCAGGCCCATGCAGATCAGCAGCGCCTTCCACTGACCGGCGACCATCTCGCGCAGCGGCACCTTCGGCCGGGCGGCCTCCGCCTTCTCGACCTCGGCGGCGAACGCCGGGGTCTCCTCCAGGCGCATCCGCAGGTACAGGCCGATGATGCCCATCGGGCCCGCGATCAGGAACGGGACGCGCCAGCCCCAGGAGAGCAGGTCGTCGGAGGACAGCAGAGCGGTCATGAGGGTGACCAGACCCGCGCCGCCGATGTAACCGGCCAGCGTGCCGAACTCCAGCCAGCTGCCGAAGAAGCCGCGCTTCCTGTCCGGCGCGTACTCGGCGATGAAGGTCGACGCGCCCGCGTACTCGCCGCCGGTGGAGAAGCCCTGCACCAGGCGGGCGGCGAGCAGCAGCAGCGGCGCTCCGACGCCGATCGACGCGTACGACGGGATCAGACCGATCGCGAACGTGCCCGCCGCCATCATGATCATGGTGAGGGCGAGGACCTTCTGGCGGCCCACGCGGTCGCCCAGCGGGCCGAAGACCATGCCGCCGAGCGGGCGGACCAGGAAGGCCGCGGCGAAGGCGCCGAACGTCGAGAGCAGCTGCGCGGTCGGGTTGCCGGAGGGGAAGAAGACCTTGCCCAGGGTGACCGCGATGTAGCTGTAGACACCGAAGTCGAACCACTCCATCGCGTTGCCGAGCGCGGCCGCCTTCACGGCGCGCCGGACGAGGGCGGGGTCGGTGACGGTGACCTCGGCGTGGGCCTGTGCGGCCCGCGGGGTCTTCGGATGCGGGGTGACGGCTGTGGCGGTCGCCAAAACGGGGCTCGCCTACCTTTCGACGGGGACGGGACGGAAAGCGACCTTAGGAGAACTTCACCCCGTTACGCGTCGTACGTGAATCGATGCAGAGTGCAGCTAAATGCGCTGTACCCAGCTACGTGTGCCCGTTTCCGGGGCGGTATCCGGAGCCCGCACTGTGATCCTTCTCGCGCCCGACCAGGGCAACTTCACCCTCTGCGCGCTGCCAGGCGCTCCTGAAGCCTGGCGTGCCGGAACTGGTACACCGGGCCCGCCGCCCGCAGCAGATTGCGGCGGCGGGCGTCCTCCAGGAAGGACATCAGGCGTACAGGCGTGCCCTCCCGGGCGGAGAGCTGGACGGCGGTGAGCGCGGTGGTGACGGCCAGGTTGTCGGGGCCGAACCAGAGGACGGGACCGTTGGCGGCCATCAGGGCGATCAGGGCGGCCTGCCGAGGTCCGTACCCCCACGCGGTGAAACCGGCGACCATGGCCACGGCGAGGCAGGTCAGGCCCCCGAGGGCCAGTCTGAGTCCGGCGTGGTGCCGCCACACATCGCGCGGTCCGATCGCCCGGGTCTCCGACGTCAGCCGCGGAACCAGCTCACGTCTCAGCCGTTGGTACCGCGGGTGCAGAGCACCGACGCCCAGGGGGGTGGAGCCCAGAAGTGCGTAGCCGTGACCGCTGACCAAGGTGGTGGCGAACCCGATCGTCGCGCCGCTCCCGTAGAACGTCCACACGGGCCATGGAGCACCC
This sequence comes from Streptomyces sp. NPDC044064, assembly GCF_056434245.1. NCBI lineage: Bacteria > Bacillati > Actinomycetota > Actinomycetes > Kitasatosporales > Streptomycetaceae > Streptomyces > Streptomyces sp. NPDC044064. Next base: position 160,490 of record NZ_JBWKFN010000014.1, on the reverse strand, counting down.
ATGAGGCGCGCGCCGAGCCAGAGGACAGTCCCACTGAAGAGCCAGTTGCCGACCCCGAAACGGATTGCCTTCGGCGGGAAGATGTCCCGCCATCCGGCGCTCGGCAGCGCCTGCGGGAAGTTGAGCATCACCACGCCGAAGTGGGTCACGCCTCCGTACATGGCGCCGCCCACGAAGCCGATGAACAGAGCCCAGTACGGGCCGACGGCCGGTGAGAAGACGACGAATCCCACGACGATGGACAGCAGGCCGCCCACGACCCCGAGGAGCCTCGCCCTGCCCCGCGGATCCACCCACGACGGCACGTGCCACCACCGCAGATCCCGCGTGCCCTGCTCGGTGAGCCGCGCGGCGATGAAGCGCAGCGTCCGCTCGGCCGTCTCGGGAGAGCAGGGCGGGCGCCGTTGCCCGGGCCTCGGGGTGTACGCGGCCGTGACCGCGCGGTCCAGCAGATGGTCCTCGATGGCGCGCGGGGCGGGGAAGCGGTCCGCGTCCAGGAGCTCGTCGACCGGGCCGTCCTCCGGGTAGACGTCCCGCAGCAGGCTGATGGCCAGCGGACTGGCCAGAGCCCGGGCGACGGCGCTGCCCGGATCCTCCCGCAGACGGCCCGTGAGCCTCAGCCAGGCGGGCGGGACCGACTCGGGCAGCGGGCGGAGCAGGTATTCCGCGGCGTCGGCGGGACGCACCGGCTGGAGCTCCAGCCCCAGGGAACCGCTCAACCGGGCCTTTTTGGCCAGGGCCACAGCCTCCAGTGCCCGGGAGACCAGCACCAGCCGGAACGGTGCCGGCTCCAGCGCCCGTACGACGGCCTTCCGCAGCTGAGGACCAGCCTCGTCGAGCCCGTCCAGGAACAGCGCGACGCGGCCCGCACGCAGTAACTCTCGGGCGTGTTCCTCCCCTTGCCCGCCCCGCAGCAGTGTGTACTCGCCGGACAGCCGGCCCGCCGCCCAGTCGACCGCGCTCTCCTTCTCCGGCTCCCAGCCGTCCAGCGACAGCAGCACCGGTACGGGGATGCGTGTCCGGTCCTGCGGGGCCGCCCGCTCGCGGTACTTGAGGGCGTCCAGGAGCAACAGCACGGCAGTCGCCGTCTTGCCCGCCGCCGGCGGCCCGACGAGCAGCAGCCGGCCCGAGGCCAGGCCCCCGTAGGCCTGGTGCAGTTCCTCCAGGCCGCCGCCCTCACGGAGCCGGGCGCGGGTGGCCGCCGGCAGACCGGGCAGCGGGGCGAACCGGGCCCGCGCCCCCTCGGCGGTCGCTCCGGCCGTCCCGCCCGCGACCTGACGCTCACTCACCCGCCAACGGACGGGCAGCGGAGCCGGGTTCAGCAGGCGCCGCAGTCCTGCCTCCTCCTGCCACTGGGCGCCCACGACCCGAGCCAGCTCGTCGGCCATCGCGTCAAGAGGCGATACAGCGACGGTGGTGTAGTTCGTGATGTTGTTCTGGGTGTTGTGCCTGCCGATCTGGACGTTGGCCTCGGCGTTGAACGTGTTGTGCGAGACCTCGCCCGAACCGGTCATCCCGCCGACCCGTAGTTGTTCTCCTGGCGGTTGTGGTCGCCGACCTGGACGCTCGCGGGCCCGAGGAAGGTGTTCCCGGACACGACCGGCCCGGCCTTCTCGCCTGCCGAGCCGAACTCCCGTGCCAGCGCATTGAGTTCGGCCACAGCCCGCTCCCGCTCCTCCTGTCCCAGGATTTCCAGCAGCGAGGCGAACTCGCCCTGCCACAGCCGCGCGTGCGCGACCCTGACCCGCTCCCGCTCCTCCTCGCCCGACGCGGCAGCCAGCGCGGCCGCGGTCCGCTCCAGGCGGTCCAGCGCCTCGCTCTCCCGCTCGACGTCACCCCGCCCGATCAGCCGGGCACCCCGCGTCTTGAACCAGGCCCAGAAATCCGAGCCCGCGGACTCCACGACAGCCGTTCCTCCGGCCGCCGCGGCCGCCGACAGCACCTCTGCAAGCATCGTCGCCCACCTCCCCGCCCTCAGGTCACTCCGCACTCGAACCACACGGTCTTGCCGCCGGCGACCCCCGGTGCCACGCCCCATTTGTCGACCACGGCGTCCAGCAGAGTAAGCCCACGGCCACTCTCCGTCTCCGGAATCGGCATGGTCGGCACCGAAGGGAGTTCCTGGCAGCTGTCCGTCACCTCCACCCGCACCGTCGTCGTCTGTCGCATCACCACCAACGAGCAGCGGCGGTCCGGGACGTGGCGTACGACGTTGGTGACCAGCTCGCTGACGGCGAGCTCCAGGGAATCGGTCAGGTGCGGCAGTTCCCACTCGACGAGCAGCGAGCGGACGATACGGCGAATGTGGCGTACGGAGTGCTCGCCCAGGGTGAGGCTCATGCGGTACTGGGGGGTCCGGGGGAAGTGGAGGTTCACGGTACGAGACTGGCCTCGCGCGACTACTCTCGGCTACGGATCGGATACAACAGGTCCCGCAGTGGACCGAGTTGCGCGAGAGGGGACCGCCGTGGCCCACATCAACGCCCTCGACCCGGGGGCTTCTCCGCTCGATTACTACGGCTATGAGCTGCGCCGCTGCAGAGAGGCGGCCGGTCTGACGCAGCGGCAGCTCGGGGACGTCCTCAATTACACGGGGTCTCTTGTCGGCCAGATCGAGACGGCCCGGAAGTTGCCGACACCGGAGTTCAGCGAGCGGGCGGATGTGGCACTGGAGACGGGCGGGTTGCTGTCCCGGCTCGTCACGCTGGTGATGCGAAGTCAACTTCCGGCGTGGTTTCGGCATGTGGCGGAGCTGGAAGCGCGGGCCACTGAGATCTGCACCTTTCAGATGGGCATGGTCCATGGGCTTCTTCAGGCCGAGGCGTATGCACGGGCCACACTCGGCACGATCGACGAGACCAACCTGGACGACCGGACCGCTGTACGACTGGCACGTCAGCGCATCTTCGAGAAGGAGGAACCATCGGTCTTCTGGATGATCCTCAGCGAGGCCGCGCTGTACCAGGAGATCGGTGGTGCGGAAACCATGCGCGGCCAACTGGCCCATCTGTTGTCCTCCGAGGGCAACCCTCGGATCAACGTCCAGATCCTGCCGTTCTCGGCCGGGGCACACGCGGGACTTACAGGCTCGTTCACGGTCTTCCGCTTCGCGAGCGACCCGACCATCGTCTACACGGAGGGTTACGGCAGCGGGCATCCGACCGCAAACCCAGACACCGTCAAGGACTGCTCGCTCCGATACGATCATCTCCAAGCCACCGCTCTGTCCCTCAGGGATTCGGCGGAGTTGATCCGGCGCATGATGGAGGACCGCTATGGAGAGCAACGCGATTCGGTGGCGTAAGTCCACCTACAGCAGCGATCAAGGTGGCGAGTGCGTAGAGATCGCCGAAGCCCCGTGCGCCACCGTAGCCGTACGCGACTCCAAGAACCCCTCCGGCCCGCGGCTCGACTTCCAGTCCCAGGCCTTCAACGCGTTCCTCGGCTGGACCACCGAGGTCGGCTGATCACTTCGCCGGCCGGGCCAGCCGTTCCTGCAGGCGGGCGTGGCGGAACTGGTACGCCGGGCCCGTCGCGCGCAGCAGGTTGCGTTCGTGGGCGTCCTTCAGGAAGGACATCAGGCGTACGGGGGCGCCTTCGCTCCGGGACAGCTGTACGGCGGTGAGGGTGGTGGCGACGGCGAGGTTGGGGACCACGCCGCATCTGAGAGCGGGCCCGACAGCACAGAACGCGCCGACGACGATGCCGGACACGAGCCCGCCCGCGTCCCCGCTCACGCAGCCCCAGAATGAGCCGATGGTCACGCCGACCATCAGGCCGAGGGGCAGTCGCAGCCGGACGTGGTGCCGCCACACGTCGGTCGGGTCGATCACCCGGCTCTCGGCCGTCGGGCTCGGCAGGAACTCCTCTTCACGCAGCTCGTACGGAGAACGCGCCCAGGGGGCGAGCATGGTCCGGCCCATGAGCGTGTCACCGCGGCCCCTGAGCATCGCCGTCCCGAGTCCGAAGGGGACGGTGATCAGGAACCACATCCACACCGGGGCGGGGCTGCCCCAGTACCACCGCGTGGCTCCGTACCAGGCGGCCCCCGCGAGCCAGACGGCGATGCCCGTGGCGATCGCTCTGCCGGGGAACACGTCCCGCCAGCCCGCGCTCTCCAGTGGCTGCGGGTAATTGAGCCGGCGCAGCCGCAGAGCCAGATCGACGCCGGCTCCGACCGGCACTCCCACAGCCACGACGACGTTCAGGAAACTCGTCGCGAACACCAGCATGTAGGCCATGAGCACCAGGTAGAAGCACATGGAGAGCGACCAGGTGACGACCGCCCTGGCTCGCGGGCGGCCCCAGCAGGGGATCTGCCACCACCGCAGGTCGTACGTCTCCTCCTCGGTGAGCCGCTGGGCGATGTACCTGAGCGTGCGCTCCGCCTGCTCGGGGGAGTAGCGGGGAGGCTTGCGGCCAGGTCTCGGGGTGTAGGCGGCCCGGACCGCGTGGTCGAGCAGACGGTCCTCGATGGCGCGGGAACCGTTGAGGGCGAGGATCTCCTCCACCGACCGCTCGTCGGTGCACTGTTCCCGCAGCAGGCTGATCGCCAGGGGTTTGGTCAGTGCCTTGGCGAGGCCGCTGTTTCGCTCCTTCAGGAGGCGGCGGGAGAGCTCCTGCCAGGCGGGGGGAGGCGGATCGTGCGGCCCGAGCAGATAGGCGGCGGCGTCGGCGGGGCGGATCGGCTGCAGCTCCAGGGCGATGGCGTCGCTCAGCCGTGCCCGGTCGTCGTTGGCGGTCTCGAAGGCCTCGACGGTACGGGAGATCAGCAGCACCCGGTACGGCGCCGCCGCCAGCGCGGTGATCGCATCGGCCCGCACCTCCTTGGCGACCTCGTCGAACCCGTCGAGGAACAGCGCGATACGGCCGGCCGTCAGCAGCTCACGGACGTGCTTGTGCCCATGACGCCGGGACAGGCTGCGCACCGCCCAGTCGAGGGGCTCCTCCTCCTGCGGCTCCCAGCCGTTCAGCGACAGCAGCACCGGCACCGGCATGCAGGCCCTCGCCTGTGGTGCCTCCGTCAGCTTCCGGCGTTCCAGAGCCTTCCGGAGCAGCAGCACGGCGGCCGCGCTCTTGCCGGCGGCCTCGGGCCCGACCAGGAGGATCCGGCCCGAGGCGAGCCCGCCGTAGATCTCGTACAGCTCGTCGAGAGCCCCGCCCGCCCGTAACCGCTCCTCGGTGACGGCGGGGAGTCCGGGCAGCGGCTCGAACCTGGCCTCCGTCCTCTCGGCGGTGGCCGCGGCGACCCGGCCCGTGAGCCCCTGTTTGCTCAGCTGCCAGTGCAGCGGCAGCGGGGCGGGTGTCTGCAGGCCCCTTCGGTCCGCCTCCTTCCGCCACCAGCGCAGGACGACCTCGGCCAGTTCGTCGGCCGCGCGGTCCAGGCGGGACGGGGCGACGACCGCGTAACTGTGCTGGATGACCTGGGTGTTGTGGTGGCCGAACTGGGCGTTGGCCGGGCCGTGGAACTCGTTGTGGACCGGTGGGTTCGCGTCGGTCATCCCGCCGACCCGAAGTGGATCTCCTGGTGGCCGTGGTGGCCCACCTGGACGTTGGTGGGCCCGTGGAAGGTGTTGCCGGACATCACGGGCCCCAGGGCCTCGCCGGTGACGGTCCCGAACTCCCGGGCAAGCAGCTGGAGTTCACCCATCAGATGCGCGCGCTCCGCGGCCCCGACGTCGGTCAGCAGACGGGCGAACTCCTCGCGCCACTCCTCCTCGTGCACCACCCGCACCCGCTGACGCTCAGCCTCGTCCGAGGCGGCTCGCAGGGCGGCGGCCGTGCGGTCCAGACGGTCGGCGGCCGCGCCCTCCAGAGCGGGATCGCCCCGCCCGAGGAGGCGGGCGGCCCGGTCGCTGAACCGGTGCCACCCGTCGGTGGCCGCGGCCGCCAGGACCGCCGCTCCTCCGGCCTGTGCCAGAGCCGTCATCTCGTCGAGCAGCGCCATGCGCACTCCCCCCAAGTCGGATCACCCGCTACGCGCACCACGCGGTCGTCGCGCCTTCACCCCCCGGTGAAACGCCCCCCGGCGACCGCGATGCCGAGCACAGTAATCCCTCGGGTACTCTCCGTCCCCGGAATGTGGGAATACGCGGCAGTCGTCCGTTACAGGCGCTGGATGATGGTCCCGGTCGCCAGTCCGCCACCGGCGCACATCGTGATCAGTGCGAACTCCTTGTCGGCGCGCTCCAGTTCGTGCAACGCGGTGGTGATCAGCCGTGCCCCGGTCGCCCCGACCGGGTGCCCGAGGGCGATCGCGCCGCCGTTCACGTTCACCTTCTCCAGATCCTGTTCGAACACCTGAGCCCAGCTCAACACCACGGATGCGAAGGCCTCGTTGATCTCGACCAGGTCGATGTCCTTCAGGGACATGCCCGCCTTGCCGAGAACGGCCTTCGTGGCGTCGATCGGGCCGTCCAGATGGAAGTGCGGGTCGGCACCCACCAGCGCCTGCGCCACGATCCGTGCCCTCGGCTTCAGCTTCAGTGCGCGCGCCATCCGCTTCGAGGCCCACATGATCGCGGCCGCGCCGTCCGAGATCTGTGAGGAGTTGCCGGCCGTGTGGACGGCCGTGGGCATCACCGGCTTCAGTCCGCCGAGCGCCTCCATCGACGTGTCCCGCAGCCCCTCGTCCTTGTCGACGAGTCGCCACATGCCCTGCCCGGCGTGCTGCTCCTCCTCGGTGGTGGGCACCTGCACGGCGAAGGTCTCCCGCTTGAAGCGTTCCTCCGCCCACGCGTGCGCGGCCCGCTCCTGTGAGAGCAGGCCCAGCGCGTCCACGTTCTCGCGGGTCAGACCGCGGTGCCGGGCGATCCGCTCGGCCGCCTCGAACTGGTTGGGCAGGTCGACGTTCCACTCGTCGGGGAAGGGCTTGCCCGGGCCGTGCTTGGAGCCCGAACCCAGCGGTACGCGCGACATGGCCTCGACCCCGCAGCTGATGCCCACGTCGATCACGCCCGCCGCGACCATGTTGGCCACCATGTGCGAGGCCTGCTGCGAGGAGCCGCACTGGCAGTCGACGGTCGTCGCCGCGGTCTCGTACGGCAGCCCCATCGTCAGCCAGGCGGTGCGCGCGGGGTTCATGGACTGCTCGCCGGCGTGGGTGACCGTGCCGCCGACGATCTGCTCGACCGCGTCGGCGGGGATGCCGGTGCGGCCGAGGAGTTCACGGTAGGTCTCGCCCAGGAGATAGGCGGGGTGCAGATTGGCGAGCGCGCCGCCGCGCTTGCCGATGGGGGTGCGTACGGCTTCGACGATCACGGGTTCGGCGGCCATGGGTGCGGGTCCTCTCCGAGAGGGCTCTCCTCCAGAACTAGTACGCGTTCTAGTTCTCTGTGCAGTCTGCTGACGTGATGTCCATCACCGCAAGGGTCTTGCAGGCGCCGAAGTCACGATCTGCACGAACTCCGCACGGATTGGGGGTGCCGCACCTCTTGCCAGTTCTAGAACCCGTTACTACGTTCACGACACTTGCTGATGGACCGTCAGATGGCTGGGAGTCGCCGATGCACTGCCCCGCGCTGCCCGACGGGTTCGACTTCACCGACCCCGACCTGCTGCACCACCGGGTGCCCCTCCCGGAGTTCGCCGAGCTGCGCCGCACCGAGCCGGTCCGCTGGATCCCGCAGCCGCACGGCCGGGCGGGCTTCGCCGACGACGGCTACTGGGCCGTGACCCGGCACGCGGACGTCAAGTACGTCTCCACGCACCCCGAGATCTTCTCCTCGACCCTCAACACCGCGATCATCCGCTTCAACGAGCACATCGAACGCGACGCGATCGACGCGCAGCGGCTGATCCTGCTGAACATGGACCCGCCCGAGCACACCCGGGTGCGCCAGATAGTGCAGCGCGGGTTCACGCCCCGCTCGATCCGCGCCCTGGAGGAGCGCCTGCGGGCCCGCGCCGGGGCGATCGTCGAGGCGGCCCGCGCCCGCTCCGGGCCCTTCGACTTCGTCACCGAGGTCGCCTGCGAACTGCCCCTGCAGGCCATCGCCGAGCTGATCGGCGTACCGCAGGAGGACCGGTCCAAGATCTTCGACTGGTCCAACAAGATGATCGCCTACGACGACCCCGAGTACGCCATCACCGAGGAGGTCGGCGCGCAGTCGGCCACCGAGATCCTCGCCTACGCGATGAACATGGCCGCCGAGCGCAAGCAGTGCCCGGCCCACGACATCGTGTCGACACTGGTGGCCGCGGAGAACGAAGGCAACCTGAACTCCGACGAGTTCGGCTTCTTCGTGCTGATGCTGGCGGTGGCGGGCAACGAGACGACCCGCAACGCCATCACCCACGGAATGCACGCCTTCCTCACCCACCCCGACCAGTGGGACCTCTTCAAGCGCGAGCGTCCTGCCACGACGGCCGAGGAGATCGTCCGCTGGGCGACCCCGGTCAACGCGTTCCAGCGCACGGCCACCCAGGACACGGAACTCGGCGGAGTGCACATCGGGAAGGGCGACCGGGTCGGCCTCTTCTACGCCTCCGCCAACCACGACCCGGAGGTCTTCGCCTCACCCGACGACTTCGACATCATCCGTGACCCCAACCCCCACCTCGGCTTCGGCGGTGGCGGCCCCCACTTCTGCCTCGGCAAGTCCCTGGCGGTCCTGGAGATCGACCTCATCTTCACCGCGATCGCCGACGCCATGCCGGACCTCCGCCTGGTCGGCGACCCCCGCCGGCTGCGCTCGGCCTGGATCAACGGCGTCAAGGAGCTCCAGGTCACCATGGCCTGACCCACCGATCGGGGCCGACGGCTCCCGACGCCGCCGGCCCACCCCGAGGGAGGCAGGAACATCCCGTCCCTATGCCCTGTTCCTGCCTCCCCCGAGGTCGGGGTGCGGCGAGACGCGCGGAGTCGTCGGCCTGCCGGGCCGGGGCTCGGCGTCGCCGAGGTCGTAGACGGCTCCGGCCTCACGGCGCGGCGTGCTCACGAGCAGCCGGCCGACGATCCGCCCCCGCGTGTCCCGGACCTGCCAGGGATCGGAACCAGCCCCCCCGGTACACCCGCTGCTTCGAGCGCTCTCCGGGAGCGAGCCGACCGCTCATGTCGTGGCAGCCGTGCCCACGGCTGTCGCCGCACTCGAACAGGACGGCCGGTGAGCCGGTGTCGTTGACGAAGACGACCGAGCTGAAGTTGCCGGGGTCCGTGGGATCCAGGTCCGCCGGATCGCAGGCACTCAGAACCAGTGCGGCGAGTGCGGCGACCGGCCAGGCTCCGCGCGGACAAGTACCCAATTTCAAACTCCCGTTCGGTAACAACGCTAGAGTCTGGGCCCGGTGGATCGTCCTGGGGTGGCGATCCCGGTCACAGGGGGAGTGCGCACGTGGGGAATCGGGCGGCGAGACGCGGGGTGCTCGTCATGATCGGAGCTGTTCTGGCCGCGGGGTGCGGGGACGGGCACGGGCAGCCGGGCGCGACCGGGACGGCCCGAGCGCGGGCGTCCCAAGCCGCGGACGGAGCGCCGCTGGGCGTTCGGCAGCTCAAGGCCCTCGCCTTCCGCGACGGGGAAGTGTCCCAGGTGCAGGGCGGTCAGGTTCCGTTCGAGCCGGGCCATGCGGAAAAGGGCGGTGGGGACAGGACGTTCCCTCCGGTGTCGGATCCGGCGTGCCAGGTCGTGATCGACGCCATGGACGCGAAGGGGTCGTTCGCCCGGGTCTCGCAGATCTTCAACTGGAAGGACAGTATCTGGCCGGGGGCCTCGACCCTCGCGTCCTATGAGGGCAGCAAGGCCGGCACGGCCTTCGAGCGTCTTCAGGGCGGCCTGAAGACCTGCCGGTCCTACTCCGGCACCGGCTGGGCCGGCCCGTACAAGGCGGAGTTGACACCCGAGAAGGCACCCCGCCTCGGGGACGAAGCCGTGCGTTACCGGCTCACCATCCCCATGCCCGAGGACAAGCGGCTCAACCAGATCCAGTACACCGCGGTCCGGGTGGGCTCCGTCGTCGTCACCTTCAAGGCGCAGGACCTCGGCAGGCACGCCTCGTTCCCGGCCGGCCTGATCCGGAAGCAGGTCGCGCGGATCGGCACCGCGCAGCGCACACGCTGAACCGTCCCGCTGCTCCCGGTTTCACTCCCGACCCGACGCCACCACGGCCAGCACCCCCGACAGCGCCGCCGCGATCAGCAGGGGGATGCCCAGGCCGTGGTGGAGGACCAGCAAGGCGCCCAGGGTGGCGCCCACGAGCATCGCGATCACCGATGCCGTGCGGCGCGGGGAGCGGTGGCCCGTGGCGTCGCCGAGGCGGGACTCGGAGGCCAGGCCGGTCAGGGTCATGGTGAGGACCGTGGTCGTCAGGTCGGGGATGCCCAGTTTGCGGACCGTCGCGTTGCGCAGGCCCATCGCGAACGCGGTGAGGGCGATGAGCGCGTAGCGGGTGCCGTTCGTGTCCGGCCAGACGAAGGCCACCGCCGCCGACGCGCCGACCAGGAGCGCCTCCGCCGCCAGGGTCAGCCGGGCCCATCTGCGCCGCGAGCCCTTGCCGTACCTGGCCGCCACCCGGCCGCCGGCCACCGCGCCCAGCAGGAAGGCGGCCAGCGAGGTCGCGGTGTGCGGGACGGAGAAGCCGGGCGCACCGGCCGCCGCGAAGCCGAGCACCACCACGTTGCCGGTCATGTTGGCCGTGAAGACCCGGCCCAGGCCCAGATAGCTGACCGCGTCGATCAGACCGCTGACCACGGTCAGCACCAGGAGCACGACCACCAGCCGCACCCCCCGCGCCTCCGGGTCGGGAAGGGGCGGTGGCGGTGTCGTCATGCTTCCTCCGGTCAGCCGGACGGGCAGGGTGGTGGCAAGTCCACCACGGGCGCGGGGGACTCTCGGATGTCCCGCCGAAGCGTGCGTCCGTAGCGTTCGGAACATGACAGAAGACACGCGCAAATCAGCGGAAAAGCAGCCCAGTTGGCGTATGCGGAAGGTGGGTGCCGCCGCGGCCGCCGCACTGCTCGCCGGCCTGGCCGCCGCCCCGGCCGCCGTCGCCGGACCGCGCGGCGACCGTCGGGGAGAGGTGGTGTCCGTCGTACCTGTCGCGCGGCACAGCCGTGCCGAGGTCGCCCGCGGCCTGGAGGAGCTTCAGGTGGGGACCGACTCCCTGCGCTACGGCGTCCGGGCGTACCGGGTGACGTACCGCACCGTCGACCCGTACGGGCGGCCCACCACCGCGACCGGTCTGCTCACCCTGCCCGAGGGCGGCGGCCGCACCCTCGGTCTCGTCTCCGACACGCACGGGACCATGACCGACCGTGACTACGCACCCTCCGTCGCGGAGGACGCGCGGGCGCAGTCGTACCTCTTCGCCTCGGCCGGACATGCCGTGGCCGCGCCCGACTATCTGGGGCTGGGCAAGGGGCCGGGCCGCCATCCGTACATGGACACGCGGTCCGCCGTCACCGCCTCCGTCGACATGCTGCGGGCGGCCCGGACGGCGGCGGGGCGACTCGGTCGCACGGTGAACGGGGATCTGTACGCGACCGGTTTCTCCCAGGGCGGGCAGGTCGCGATGGCGGTGGGGCGGGCGGTGCAGCACGGGGACGCGCCCGGATTCCGGCTGAAGGCGCTGGCGCCGGTGGCGGGGCCGTACGACCTGGCGGGGACCGAGGTGCCCGCGCTCACGGACGGGCGGGTCAACGACATCAGCGGAGTGCTCTACATCTCCTACTTCCTCGTCGCGCAGAACCGGCTGCACTCCATATACAAGGACCCGTCCGAGGTGTTCCGGGCGCCGTACGCGGGCCGGGTCGAGGGGCTTTTCGACGGGCGGCACCAGGAGGAGGACGTCGTCCGACAGCTCGCCCCGACCGTGCGGGAGCTGCTGACGGACGACTTCTACCGGCAGCTCACCCGGCCGACGGGGGCCTTCCGCGAGGCGCTGCGGGCGGGCGATCACACCTGTGACTGGAAGCCCGGCGTGCCGGTGCGGCTCTACGCCGGTGACAACGACACCGACGTGCCGATCGGCAACGCCCGGACATGCGCGCGCACCCTCGCCGAGCAGGGGGCGAGGGTGCGGGTGCTGGATATGGGGCCCGTCGACCACGGAGGGTCGTACCGGGCGGCGCTGGCCGGCATCGCGCGTTTCTTCGGTGGCGCGGTGGCCTGGCGCGGGGTGGCCTAGGCCGGGGGCCTGGGGCCGGGAGGGGCCGGGAGCCGGGTGGCTCAGTACCAGCCGTTGGCCTGCCAGAAGCTCCAGGCCTGGACCGGGCTGCCGTAGCGGGAGTTCATGTAGTCCAGACCCCACTTGATCTGGGTGGCCGGGTTCGTCTTCCAGTCGGAACCGGCGGCGGACATCTTCGAGCCCGGCAGGGCCTGGACCAGGCCGTAGGCGCCGGAGGAGCTGTTGGTGGCGGCGGGGTTCCAGCCGCTCTCGTGCTCGACGATCTTGCTGAAGGCGTTGAACTGCGCGGTGTCCGGGATCATCTTGTGCGCGATCGCCTGGGCGGAGGAGGCCTGGGTGGTGGCGGCCTGGGCGGGCGCCGCGGTCAGGGCCAGACCGGCGGCAGCGGCGGCCACGGCGGCGGTGGTGAGGGCCTTCTTCGGGGAAGCGATGCGGCGGATGAAGGAGACGGACACGGAGAACCTCTTACGTCGGGGACAAGGAATCGCCTGTATGTCGCAGCCCCCTGTGCGGGGACCTGCCGCATACGTCGGCACCGCGACCCGGTCGGGCTCGTGGTGCCTGGCGACGTCCACTACAGAAGCAGGCTCGATGGGCGTCCGCAATGACCCCTTTTACTAGTTGTGGCCGGATCGGCGGCAAAGGTCGCTTGTGTGGCGTGGGTCTCAATGCGCAGGTCAGAAGGGGTGCACGAAGGGATTAATCGGACATTCCGAACAACGACCCCGGATCGTAGGTGACCTGCGTCATGTGGGGTGCTTCACCGGGGAGCTGACAGCCCGGATACGGCCCCTCACGCAGCGGGTGCGTCGAATGTGACCGCGGTCTCGAAAGCGGCCCGCCTGGTGGCCCGGCGGAGCGCGCGCAGCAGCGCCGGGCCGAGAACCAGGGTCAGGACGACCGTGCAGACCGCCCGGCCCAGGTCCCAGCCCATGGAAGTGGTCAGGCAGTAGGCGACGAACCGGGCCAGGTTGGCGCGGACCGTCCCGTCCGGGTCGAAGGCGATGTTCGAGGTCAGGGCGCCCATGAAGGGCCAGCCGGCCAGATTCATGATCGTGCCGTAGGCGAAGGCCGCGAAGAAGCCGTAGACCGCCAGCAGGAGCCGCTCGCCCCGGCCGCGCAGCCGGACCCGGCCCGGGAGGAGCCCGGCGCCCATGGTGAACCAGCCCATCGCCAGCATCTGGAACGGCATCCAGGGGCCGACACCGCCCGTGAGCAGCGCCGACGCGAACATCGTCACCGAGCCGAGCACGAAGCCGAAGCCGGGGCCGAGCACCCGCCCGCTCAGCACCATCAGGAAGAACATGGGCTCGATCCCGGCCGTGCCCGCGCCGATCGGGCGCAGCGCCGCCCCGGTCGCGGCCAGGACGCCCAGCATCGCGACGGCCTTCGGGCCGAGGCCGGACTCGGAGATCGTCGCCGACACGACCGCGACCAGCAGGATCAGCAGGCCCGCGAACAGCCAGGGCGCATCCTCGGCGTGCGCGCCGATCTGCGAGCTGGGCGGGGCGAGGAAGGGCCAGAAGAAGCCGACCACGCCGACCGCGCTGACCAGGACCAGGGCGGCGAGGGAGCGGGGGCCGAGCCGGACGGCGCGGACCCGGGCCCGCGAGGTGGTGGTCATGCCAGGGCCTCCCGGACCTCGGCGACGGTCAGCCAGGGCTGCGGGGCCAGGATCTTGGTGACCTGTGGGGCGAAGGAAGGGGAGGAGACCACGATCTCCGCCGTCGGGCCGTCGGCGATCACCTCGCCGTCGGCGAGCAGCACCACCCGGTGCGCGATCTCCGCCGCCAGCTCCACGTCGTGCGTGGCCAGCACGATCGCGTGCCCCTCGGCGGCCAGCCCCCGCAGCACGGTGACCAGGCGGCCCTTGGCCGCGTAGTCCAGGCCCCGGGTCGGCTCGTCGAGCAGAAGAAGGGGAGGCCGGGCGGTCAGTACGACCGCAAGGGCGAGCGCCAGGCGCTGGCCCTCGGACAGGTCACGCGGGTGGGTGTCGTCCGTGATGTCCGGCAGCAGCTCGGACACCAGGGCCCGGCAGGTGCCGGGCGCGGCGCCCGCGTCCCGGTCGGCGGCCGTGCACTCGGCCGCCACCGTGTCCGCGTACAACAGGTCCCGCGGTTCCTGCGGCACCAGACCGACCCGGCGCACGAGGTCCCGGGGCGAGGTCCGGTGCGGTACGGCCCCGCCGACGCGGACCGTGCCGGCGGTGGGCTCCACCAGCCCGACGAGCGAGCCGAGCAGTGTGGACTTCCCGGCGCCGTTGCGCCCCATCAGCGCGACCGTCTCACCGGGGGCCACGGTCAGGTCGATGTGCCGCAGGGCCGTGATCCCGCCCCGGCGGACGGCCAGGGAGCTGACCTCGGCGATCTGCGCGGGAGCGGGGGAGCCGGGGGCCGCGGCCCGGCGGAAGAGGCGGCGCCGGGGGGACGGCAGCGGGATGTGCGGGGCGGCGGGAGCGGCGGGCGCGTACTGCCGTGGCAGTACGCCGGTCTGCCGGGCCTTTGACAGTCGTTCCCGCAGGCCGGCGGCCTGGCGGCGGGCGTTGCGCACCGTCAGGGGCAGCGGGGTCCAGCCCGCCAGGCGGCCCAGGTCCACCACCGGTGGGCAGACCGGGGAGACGGACATCACCTCGGCCGGGTCGCCGTGCAGCGGGGCGGCGCCCGGGGCGGGCATCAGCACGACCCGGTCGGCGTACTGGATCACGCGCTCCAGGCGGTGCTCGGCCAGCAGGACCGTCGTACCCAGGTCGTGGACCAGGCGTTGCAGTACCGCCAGGACCTCCTCCGCGGCGGCCGGGTCCAGCGCCGAGGTCGGCTCGTCGAGGACCAGCACCCGCGGGTGCGGGGTGAGGACCGAGCCGATCGCGACCCGCTGCCGCTGTCCGCCGGAGAGCGTGGCGATCGGACGGTCACGCAGACCGGCCAGGCCCAGCAGGTCCAGCGTCTCCTCCACCCGGCGCCGCATCACCTCCGGAGCGAGCCCCAGCGACTCCATGCCGTAGGCGAGTTCGTCCTCCACCGTGTCCGTCACGAAGTGCGCGAGCGGGTCCTGCCCCACCGTGCCGACCACGTCCGCGAGTTCGCGCGGCTTGTGGGTCCGGGTGTCCCGGCCGGCCACCGTGACCCGGCCGCGCAGGGTGCCGCCGGTGAAGTGCGGGACCAGCCCGCTGACCGCGCCCAGCACCGTCGACTTGCCGACCCCGGACGGACCGACGAGCAGCACGAGTTCGCCCTCGGGGACCTCGAAGTCCACGCCCTGGACGGTCGGTTCGGCCGCGCCCTCGTAGGTGACGCTGACCTCCTCGAAGCGGATCACGACGGCTCCTCGGGGGCCTGGGGTTCCTTGGGGACGATGAAGGCGGGCAGCAGGGCCACCAGGACCACGGCCGCGGGCCACAGCGGCAGAGTGGGGGCCACCAGGGGTACGACGCCGGGGTACAGCGCGTCCGGGTCGCGTACGGAGGCGACCGCGAGCAGCCCGGCGACCGTGGCACCCGAGCCCGCGACCAGCCACGCGTGCACACCCCACGGCTCCGGGCGGTACCGGGTGCGCGGGGTGCGGCGGCCGCCCAGGCGCAGGCCCGCGAGCGCGGCGGCGACCCCGGCCCCCAGCACCGGCAGCCCGTACACGCCGCCCTCCGCGGTGAGCAGCCCGTACGTCCCCGCGCACACGCCGAGCAGACCGCCGAGCGTGAGCGCGGACGTCGTACGGCGCACCCGGGCGGGGACGGCGGCGGCACGGCCGTAGCCGCGGGCGTCCATCGCGGCGGCCAGGGCGACCGAACGCTCCAGCGCGCCCTCCAGGACCGGCAGTCCGACCTGGAGCAGGCCCCGTACCCCGCGGTCCGGGCGGCCGCGCAGCCGGCGGGCGGCCCGCAGCCGCTGGACGTCGGCGATCAGATGCGGTGCGAAGGTGAGCGCGACGACCACGGCCACGCCGATCTCGTACAGGGCACCGGGCAGGGACTTGAGCAGACGCGCCGGGCCGGCCAGGGCGTTGGCGGCGCCGACACAGATGAGGAGGGCGGCGAGCTTCAGGCCGTTGTAGCCGGCGAAGAGCAGCGCCTCCGCGGTGACCGCACCGCCGAGCCGGATGCCCTGCGCCCAGTGCGGGAGGGGCACTTCGGGGAGGGTGAACAGGACGTGCGTACCGGGCACGGGGGAGCCGAGGGCGACCGTGAACGCGAGGCGGACGAGCAGCACGGCGACGGCGAGCTTGGCGAAGGCGGTGTAGGAGCGGGCCCAGGGCGCGCTGGAGCGGTGGGTGGCCACCACGTAGCCCGCCGCGCCCACGAGGAGGCCGAGGAGGAGCGGGTTGGTGGTCCGGGTCGCGGCGGTACCGAGTCCGAGGGACCAGAGCCACCAGGCGCCGGGGTGGAGCGGTGCGCGGTGCTGCTGCCGGGCGGGGGTGGGCTTCGCCTGCCCGGGCCGGCGGGGTGCCGCTGCGACTCCCCAGGGGCGCGGGCCGTGTCGATCTGCGGCTCCGCCGCGTGGGCGCGACCAGCCCCCACCAGTCCGCGCCCGGGGACTACGCATTCCCGCGCCGCCGGGCCTGCCACACCGCCGCCCCGCCCAGGAGGACGACCGCGCCCACGCCGATCGGCAGGCCGAGCGAGGGGCCGCTGTCCTTCTGCCGGGGCTCCCCGCCGGCAGCCGTCGGCTTCTTCTCCGTGCCGTCGGCGGACACCTGCTCCCCGCACCCCTTGCGGGGATACCCGGCGATCGCGCACAACAGGGCGTTGGCGTCGTAGCGCAGCGGCTTGGCGACGGCTGCCAGGGCCTCGGCCGTCGTCGCGTCGGGGGAGACGCGCGCGCAGGCCGTGCGGCGGGTGGGCGGGGTCTCGCCGGACGGGGCGTCCGCGGGCGTGCCGGAGTCGATGACGAGGGCGACCCGCTTCGTACCCGCCTTCGCAGGCGTCCCCGCACAGATCGCGGCGAAGTCCGCCGTGCCGCGCGGCCGGCTCGCGTCCGCGGAGTCCTCGCTCACCGCGAACCGGAAGCCCTGGACCGCGCCGTCGTCGGGACGCGCGGTCGACGGGCCCTGGGTGGCGTACGTCCAGCGGCCGCCGTCCCGCTCCCAGAACGACCAGTAGCGGTAACCGGTGGCGTGCGCCTGGGCGGCGCCTGCGACGAGGACGAGCGCGGCGGCCAGCAGGGCCGCGGCACGGCGGACGGCGGTCACAGCTGCTGCCGCTTGCGGCGGCCGCTGAGCAGGATGCCGATGCCGACGCCGAAGACGAGGCCGGCACCGACGATCCACCAGACACCGATGCCCGAGTCGTGCTCGGCGCGCTTGCCGGGCTCAGCGGTGCGGGCGGCCTTCTGCGGCGCCGGACCCGTCGCGTCGAGCGCCTGCACCAGGTCCGTGCCGCCGAAGTCGTGCGGGTCGTCACCCATCGCGTGAGCGGCGAAGACCAGCTCGGCGTAGGCGGCCGGGCCGCTCTGCCGCGCCCACTTCACCGCGTTCTTCTCCAGCCAGGCGTACGGCTTCTTCGCCTGCCGCATCCAGCCGTTCGCGGCGAGCGCGACGACCGAGTCCGCGGTGTTTCCGTAGTCGGGCTGGTCCTTGGCCCCGGGCAGGGCGGACTTCAGGTACCCGCCGTCGGTCATGGCGTCCCCCAGGTAGGCGGAGCCGTTGTTCGCCACCTCCGCCGGGGTGAGCGGCTTGTCGGAGTCGGCGCAGGCGTAGCCCTGCTCCTGGGCCTTCCCGGCCTTCGGCGCGAAGCCCTTGCCGAGCGCGCCCAGCACGCCGGCCGCCGTCGCGTCCGAGTTGGCGACCAGCTTGCCCTTCTTGTCCGGCTGGTAGGCGAGCGCCCCGCCCCCGGTGCCGTCGCACGGCAGCGACCACTTGGCCAGCAGGTCGTACGGGCTCTTGCCCTTCAGATGCAGCTGGGCGGGGTCCTGGCCGACCGCGGCGAACGCGCCGACGACGACGCCGGTGGAGTTGGTGTCGCTCGGGGCGCCGGGCGAGTAGCCCCAGCCGCCGTCCTCGTTCTGCAGCGTCGTCAGCCAGACCAGGGCCTTGCGGACCTCGGCGTCGTGACCGCCGACCGCCTGCAGCGCCTGGACGGCGGCGGCCGTGCTGTTGGTGTCGGGCTGGGCGCCGCCCTTGCCCTCACAGGCCTTGGCCGTGTCGGCCCGGAACGCGGCGAAGCCGCCCTTGTCGCACTGCTGCCCGACCAGCCAGTCCACGGCCGAGCCGGCCGGACGGGAGCCGAGCGTCCGCTGGGCGAGCAGGGCGAGCGACTGGCGCCAGACCCCGTCGTAC
Source organism: Streptomyces sp. NPDC044064 (assembly GCF_056434245.1). Taxonomy (NCBI): domain Bacteria; kingdom Bacillati; phylum Actinomycetota; class Actinomycetes; order Kitasatosporales; family Streptomycetaceae; genus Streptomyces; species Streptomyces sp. NPDC044064. Next base: position 142,103 of record NZ_JBWKFN010000014.1, on the reverse strand, counting down.
GTGGGGTCGGCCTTGCCGAACAGCCCGGCCGGGATCGTCACCTTCGGGGGTGCGGACGGGGACGGGCCGGCGGCCATGGCGGGTGCGGCGGCGGCCAGCACACCTACGGCGGCGAGAGCCGCTGCACTGCGGCGGACGTTCATGGTCGGCGACTGCCTCTCCTGCGGGGAACCGGCAGCGCACGGGAACACCCGGGCGGCTCGGCTCCGTAAACCTCGACGGTGCCGTGCGCTGCGGGTCGCCGCGCACGCGAGCCGGTCAACGTCCCGGGCGGGGCAGTCCGGCTCACCGTCCGGGGGACGGTTCACGATTGGGGTATCCCCTGCTCGAGCGAGGTCGAGAGCTTGGGGACGGGTCAGCGCCGGAATTCCACCGGCTTCCCCCCGTACAGGTGTGATGACGACCCCGCCACTTTACCGGCAGCCGTGCGCGGCCCGAGGGGTGGCCGTGGGCACACGGAGACGGTGACCGGGGTCACGGTCGCCGCGGCTGCGGGAAGGGTGCGGGAGGCGTGGCGCCCCGGCGGCGGATACGGGACCGAAGGGGCTTGGCTGCCGCGGGTGTTGGCCCGCTAGGCCGCGAACGGCCGGGCCGGTGGGGTGACGGACACGGTCAGGTGGCGGGCCATGCGGCGCAGGGTGTGTGCGCAGTCCGCCGGGGTCTCGCCCTCCGCCACCCAGTGCGCGAGGCGGTCCTCGGGGTCCGCCCGGGCGGCCTCCGTGACGTGGTCGCCGGGCTGCCGGGTGAGGACCATGCGCTCGGCGGACGGCTCGTACGCGGCGGCCGGGTCCATGTCCACATGGGTCAGCCGGCCGGTCGTGGCCGGGTAGGCGAACTGGATCGAGGCCGCCCGCTGCCGGGTCGGCGTCACGTCCGGGAGCCGGCCGACGGCCAGAGCGGCGGCGGCCCGGGCGAGGTCGACACCGGTGGCCCGCTCGACCAGCAGCGGGATCAGATCGCCGGGCAGGTGCGGGACGACGTCCGTGACGCGGGGCCCGCGGGCCGTGAGCCGCAGGCCGATGTGGGCGACGGTGTGCGCGAGGCCGAGCGCGCGCACGGTCCGCTCCACCGTCTGCCGCAGGAAGCGGTTGTGCAGCAGCCCGTCGTGGGCGTGCACGGAGTGCCGCAGCGGCTGCCGGGCGGGCGGCGGGCCCGGTGCCGTACGGGTCAGCGCGGCGATGCGGACCTCGTCGTCCAGGACGACGGTCTCGGCGCGGACGAGCGGGGCCCCGGCGTCCTCCCGGCCGGCCGGGGGAATTCCGTGCCGGGCGAGCAGCACCTGCGACGCGGTCGGGTCGGCGCAGGCGGCGGCCGTCTCGTACGGGATGCCGGGCAGGCCCAGCCGGGCCGCGATGTGTGCGGCGGCGGGCAGGTACCGCCTGGTCCAGGTCAGTACGCCGCTCACCCCGTGCCGTAACGCGTAGCGTGCGACCGCCTCCGCGGTGGCCGCGTCCTGGCCGGGGTCCGCCGCGATGTGGCCGGCCAGGTACGGACGCGCCCAGACGGGCGGGGACGGATCGACCAGCACCACCGGGTGGACCGCCGCGATCCGCTCCAGCGGGTACGCGTCGTACGCGGCCCGGTGGCTCACCCCGAGGAGAAGGACGGCGTGCGGCATCGGAGGCTCACCTTCGTGGGGAGAAGGCAGACAGAGACGCCCCGGATGCTGCTCCCCCATAGGCAGCACCCGAGGCGGGTCGATCTTGCTCTCTGTGCCTCGATCCTCACCCACCGCACCATCAACTGTCAACGATTGCTGCCTAATTCCGCAGCGGGAGTTGTCACGTCTGGTCGGCGCACTGGTGACCGGGTAGCCTCGCGTCAGCTCAGCCACGGAACGGACGACACGCCCAGGGGGGACCTCGGTGAGTGACGCCTACGCCCTGCTGGCCGATGTGCTCGACCGCCTCGGCGAGCTGACCGGCCGGCCCGGCCGGCTGCCGGAGGTCCTGGACGTCGCCGGCCTCTCGCATCGCACCGGCATTCCGGTCGGCACCGTCGTCGAGCTGCTCTCGGGCGGCCGGGCGACGGAGGGCTGCCTCGCCGAACGGGTGCGGCAGCGGCTGGACTTCATCCGCGAGACCCGGCGCCGGCCCGACGGCAAGCGGTACTCGCTGGACGAGCTGGCCCGGATCGCCGGCACCAGCCGGCAGTGGCTGAGCGAGTGGCGCAAGAGCGGTATGCCGAGCCTCGAACACACCGACCGGCTGCGCAGGTTCTTCGGTCTGCCCGCGGGCTTCTTCACCGCTGACGAACCGGAGGCGCTGCACGAGGCGTTGCAACCGGTGCTGCAGGTCCTGGAGGCGGAGGCGGACCCGCTGCTGCGGCTGCGGGAGAGCGGACTGGTCCGGCTGGCCGCGCGGGCCCCGCAGATGAACGCCCGTCAGCTGGCCACGCTCGCCGACCTGGCGGAGATGATCATCGTCTCGGAGCAGGCCGGGGGTGCCGGGAAGACGGTGGGTGCCCCGGGGACGTGAAGGGTGCGGACCTGAAGGGTGCGGACCTCAAGGGCGCCGCGCGTGCCTGATGCGCTTCCGGCCGTAACTCACCCAGATCTGGCCGTAAATGATCGTTGCGGGTGCGGGAACGTGCCGTTACCGTCTTCCCCGCCTTATGGTCGCCGCACCCCCGCCGACCGCAAGGACGACGCATGAGCCCCGACAGAGCGCCGAAGTCCCGCAGACCCGCCAGGTCGCCGAAGCGGTTCCTCGACCGGCTCGTCCGTGACACCGCCCGGACGCTGACCCCGCCCACCGAGCCGAAGGCGTTCCTGCACGCGGTCTGCGCCACGCTCAGCCCGCAGCTGGACCGTCCGGTCCGGCTGAAGTTCGTCAACTTCCCGCCGGGCCTGGACGTCTCCGGGGTCACCTTCGCCATGGACGAGCAGTACATCGTCGTGGTCGAGGAGATGGCGCCCGACGAGCACAAGTTCGTCATCGCGGGGCACGAGATCGGCCACATCCACTACCAGACGCTGGACGTGCACTACCCGGCCGGCATGCCCGCCGCGGCACGCCGGCTGCTGTCCCAGGCCGAGGGGGACATCCCCTGGGACCAGGTGGTCGCCATGGCCACCCGCTCGCCCGCCGCGGTGGCGGCCGCTGCGGAGTGGGAGGCCGAGGAGTGCGGGCTGCGGCTGGCTGCCAAGTTCTCCAAGGTCGTCGGTCCGGGCGCGGCGGCCGGACGGACGACGCAGGACACCCTCGCCGGCCGGCTGTCCTCCTCGCTGGGCAACATCGGCGGCCCGTGATGCGCTGGGACATGGCGGGTTCGTTCGCCGCCTACGCCGTCCCCGCGGTGCTCCTCGCGGTGGCCTTCGTGATCAAGCTGCCGCTGCTGCGCCGGGCCTGGCAGGACCCGATCCTGCGGGCCACGGCGCTGCTGCTCGGCATCGGCGCGGTCGTCTTCGCCTCGCTGCCGCCGGGCAACCTGCACGGCATCAACGAGATCACCGGAGTCCCCAACTTCGCGGGCCTGTGGGTCTATTCACTCCTCACCGCCTACTGCGGGGCCTGCCTCTGGCTGATCATCACCTGGCGCGAGCCGCCGTCCGCGGTGCGCAGCCGGCGTACCCGCACGGTCTGGATGGCCTACGGCGCCATCATCCTCGGCCTGTGGACGACGTTCCTGCTCGGCGACCACCACGTGGAGCGGCTGCGGGACCTCGACACCTACTACGCCAACACGCCCTGGATGCGTGAGTTCGCACTGCTCTACCTGGTCGCGCACATGGTGTCCGCGCTGGTCGCGGCGGGCATCCTGTGGGCCTGGTTCCAGGAGGTCGAGAACACCTGGCTGCGCCGGGCCGTGGTCTTCCTCCAGGTCGCCTACGCGCTCGGGCTCATCTTCGACGTCGCCAAGCTCGCCGCGATCGGCGCGCGCTGGAGCGGCCGTGACTGGGACTGGCTGTCGACGTACGTCGCCCCGCCGTTCGCCATCGCCGAGGCGGGACTGGTCGCCGTGGGCTTCATCGCCGGGCAGGCCGGCCCGGTCCTCGACGAGCGCCGCGCCCTCGTCCGCACCCACCGGCGCCTCAAGCCCCTGTGGCAGGCGATGCTCACCGTCACGCCCCCGGCCGCCCCGGCCACCGGCCGGGTCAGCGGTGCCGCCCTGCGCCTGGAACTGCGCCGGGCCGCCATCAACGACGGCCTCCTCAAACTCTCCCCGCACCTCAGCCCCGCCCGCCGCCACCGGGCCCAACGGGCCGCAACGGCGGCCGGTCACTCCGACTCCGCGGCCCGGGGCATCGCCGGAGCGGTGGACATCCTGATCGCCACGGACATCCTGCGCTCACCGGCGACCGGGGACGAGCCGCCCGAGGCAGGGCCCATGGAGCCGGCGCCGGCGGGCGGATCCGGGTCCGGGACCGTCTCGGTGTCCGGCGGCAGCCCGGAGCGCGACAGCGAGCTGGAGTGCATCGCGCAGGCTCTGCGGTTCCACTCGTCGGTTGTCGAAACCTTCCGCCGCGAGGCGGTCGGCACAGAAGGTCTCACCATTCATGCCTGACGGAGCCACCGCCCGCCGCATCCAGCGCGCGGTGGCCCGGCCGGTCGGCAACGCCTGGAACCTGGCGGTGGGCCGGGGCGCGTACTGCCCCGGCGCCGCACCCCGGCCGCCGACCGCCGTCGAGCGGCTGCTCATCGCGTACGTCGACAAGGCGGCCGCCGCCGGCTCCGGGAACCCGCGCGCCCTGCGCGGCCCGCTGGACGTGATGAGCCTGAAGACCCCGCCGACCCGCCTCTTCGCCCCCGACATGCTCTGGGCGATCTGCTTCGGGCCCCGCAGGAGCCCCTGCCCGGCCCGCCGCTGAGCCGGACCGAGCGGGAGGCGGCCGGGCTCAGCCGACCTTCGGCGTCGGGCCCGCGAATGCCAGGTGCAGGACACGGGTCTGCAGCAGCCATCGGCCGTCGGTCCGCCGGAAGACGTCCTCGTAGTGGCCGACCTGGACGGGCGGTCCGGCGGGGACGAGGCCGTCGCGATGCCCGTCGACGCGATAGGTCGAGAAGTACGAGGTGGCGGTGGCCGTGTCCGGGGACGTCACGGTGACGAGGACGTTGGACATCAGGCGGCGCGAGAGCCGGTCGGCCGGACGGGAGCCGAAGTACTCGCGCAGCGCCTCCCGGCCTTTGACCAGGCGCTCGCCCGCCGGCCACGCCCAGCTGCCGTCCTCGGTGAACAGCTCGGCCACGGAAGGAGGTTCACCGAGGTCGAGCCGGTGGACGAAGTCGAGGATCAGGCGCTCGCAGGCGCGTTCGCCGAAGAGTTGCTCCAAAGGGTCCATGAGGCCATCCAACAGTCCCGCTCCCCGCCGCGGTCCACTCACACCGCCACGTACGCCACCGGCTCGCTCCCCGCCACCGGCTCGGCCCGGCCCAGCTTCACCAGGCGCCGCAGATGGGCCTCGGCCTCCGAGACCGCTATGTTCCGCGACGGGTAAGGGATTTCCTGCCAGGGGCGGTTCCACTCCATGCGCTCGGCCAGCTGCCAGGGTGTGAGCGGTTCGGAGAGGAGGGCCAGCAGGTCGGTGAGGCGGTCCTCGTGGTGGGTGAGCAGCTGCCGTACCCGGGCCGGTGCGTCGGTGAAGGCGTACTGGTGCGCGGGGAGCACCTCGGCCGGGGTGAGCCGGCCGACCCGCTCCAGGGAGTCCAGGTAGTCACCGAGAGGATCGGTCACCGTGGCGTCGTCGGGGTCCTCGTACAGGCCGATGTGCGGGGTGATCTCCGGGAGGACGTGGTCGCCCGAGAACAGGCGTCCGTGGCCGGGCAGCCGGGCCGGATGCTCCTCCTCCAGGTGCAGGCAGACGTGGCCGGGTGTGTGGCCCGGGGTCCAGATCGCGCGCAGCCGGCGGCCGGGCAGGCCGAGCAGTTCGCCGGGGACGATCTCGCGGTCGGGCAGGGCGGGGGCGAGTCCGGGGAAGGTACGGCGGCGGGCGGCGCGCAGCGGAGCGACGTGTTCCGCGGGCGCACCCGCCGCCGTCAGCTTGGCGGCCATGTACGCGTACCAGCGCTCCGGACGTGTCTCCCGCGTCCTGCGCACGATCGCCGCGTCGGCCGCGTGCATCGCCACCCATGCCCCGGAGGCCTCGCGGACCTGCCCCGAAAGACCGTGGTGGTCCGGGTGGTGGTGGGTGATGACCACCCCGTGCACCTCCGTGACCGAGGTGCCGCAGGCCGCCAGCCCGGCCGTCAGGACCTCCCAGGACGCCGGGTCGTCCCAGCCCGAGTCCACCAGCACCGGACCCCGGTCGGTGTCCACGACGTACACCAGCGTGTACCCGAGCGGGTTGTCCGGGATGGGGACCTGGATGGACCGTACGCCCCCGCCGTGCTCGAACGTCTCCGTCATGTGTCCTCCACCCCGCCGTCCGCACCCCGCGACCGCTGCCCACTATAACCAGACCTGACTGTTCGTCAGATACTCCGAGTGCCTCTGCTTTTAACCCTTTGCAGCGTCCGAGCCGGAGCGACTACGTTCTCCGGGCCGCCGATCACCCAGGCCGATGGAGACACCTTGACCGTGCGCATCACCCCGCTGACCGACCCCGACGCAGGACTGTCCTCCCGCCGTCTGGCGTGGCTGGCCTCCGACGCCGACGGAGTCCCCGTCGGGTCGGCGTTCCTGCGTCTCTTCACGAGGGCCGGGCAGGACCATCTCGCCGAACTGGAACTGCAGGTCCACCCGGCCGAGCGGCGGAAGGGCGCGGGCACGCGGCTCCTGGAGGCGGCCGTGGCCGCCGCGCGCGAGGACGGCCGGCGCTGCGTCGTCGCCCAGGCCGAGGCCGGCTCTCCCGGTGACGGGTTCCTGCCGGACCGGGGTTTCCGCAGGGTCCTGACGCTGGTCTTCACCCGGCTCCCGCTGGCCGGGGCGGACGTCACGGCTCTCACCGGGATCATCGAGGAGCCGCACCCCGGCTACCGGCTGGTCTCCTGGGAGGGCACGGTCCCCGACGACCTCGCCGAGACGTATGTCGAGTCCCGGCACGCCATGGACGACATGCCGATGGGCAGCACCGACTTCGGCACGGTGACCTGGGACCTGGAACGGGTCAGGGCCGCCGCCGCGGCCGTCGAGAAGCGGGGCGACCTGCTGCACACCGTCGCCGCCGTCGACGAGTCGGACGGCTCGATCGCCGGGTTCACCGAACTGGTGGTCCCCGGTGAAGGCAAGGGCGACGGCCAGCACTACGGCACCGGCGTCCTCCCCCGGCACCGTGGCCATGACCTCGGCCGCTGGATGAAGGCCGCCGCCATCCGGCACGCCCTCGAACGGCACCCGGATCTGGGCGGCCTGCTGACCGACACCGCCGACAACAATCCGCACATGATGCGCATCAACGACGCGCTCGGTTACGCGCCGACCCACATGACGTTCGAGTACCAGCTCGACCTCTGACGTCTGGCCTACCGCGACTAGAACTGGTATCAGTTCTGAAACAGCGTCAGAAACAGGCGGTGCGGCGGGAGGCAGTCGGCCATGACCGAGCTCGTGGAACACGGACAGCTGTTCATCGGCGGGGAGTTGACCGACCCGCTGGGCGGGGACGTCATCGAGGTGATCTCCCCGCACACCGAGGAGGTCATCGGCCGGGTGCCGCACGCCTCCAAGGGGGACGTCGACCGGGCGGTGGCCTCCGCGCGCCGCGCCTTCGACGAAGGCCCCTGGCCACGCGCCTCGTTGGCCGAACGGATCGAGGTCGTCACCCGGATCAAGGACGGCATCCTCGCCCGGCACGAGGAGATGGCCCGCGTGATCTCCTCGGAGAACGGCTCGCCGTACTCCTGGAGCGTCCTCGCCCAGGCGCTCGGCGCGATGATGGTGTGGGACTCGGCGATCAAGGTCGCGCAGAACTTCCCGTACGAGGAGCGCCGCGACGGCGTCCTCGGCCCGATCCTCGTGACGCGCGAACCGGTCGGCGTGGTCGCGGCCGTCGTCCCGTGGAACGTCCCGCAGTTCGTCGCCGCGGCCAAGCTCGCGCCCGCGCTGCTGACCGGCTGCACCGTCGTCCTCAAGCCGTCCCCGGAGTCGCCGCTGGACGCGTACCTCCTCGGTGAGATCGCACGCGAGGCCGGGCTGCCCGAGGGCGTCCTGTCCATCCTCCCGGCCGACCGCGAGGTCAGCGAGTACCTGGTCGGGCACCCGGGCGTCGACAAGGTCTCCTTCACCGGCTCGGTCGCGGCCGGCAAGCGGGTGATGGAGGTGGCCGCCCGCAACCTCACCCGGGTCACCCTGGAGCTGGGCGGCAAGTCGGCGGCGGTCGTGCTCCCGGACGCGGACGTCCAGGCGGCCGTGTCGGGCATCGTCCCGGCGGCCTGGATGAACAACGGGCAGGCGTGTGTCGCCCAGACCCGCATCCTCGTCCCGCGCACCCGCTACGACGAGTTCGCCGACGCCTTCGCGCAGGCGGCGAACGCCCTCAAGGTCGGCGACCCGCTGGACCCGGCCACCCAGGTCGGCCCCCTGGTCGCCCGGCGCCAGCAGCAGCGCAACCTCGACTACATCCGCATCGGCCAGGAGGAGGGCGCCAAGATCCTCACCGGCGGCGGCCGCCCGGCCGGCCTGGAGCGCGGCTGGTACGTCGAACCGACCCTCTTCGGCGACGTCGACAACTCCATGCGCATCGCCCGCGAGGAGATCTTCGGCCCCGTGATCTGCCTGCTGCCGTACGGCGACGAGCAGGAGGCCGTGAAGATCGCCAACGACTCGGACTACGGGCTGTCCGGCAGTGTGTGGACGGCCGACACCGAGCGCGGCATCGAGGTCGCCCGGCAGGTCCGCACCGGGACCTACTCCGTCAACACCTTCAGCCTGGACATGCTCGGCCCGTTCGGCGGCTACAAGAACTCCGGGCTGGGGCGGGAGTTCGGCCCCGAGGGCTACGGCGAGTTCCTCGAACACAAGATGATCCACCTGCCGGCGGGGGCGTAGGGATGGGCGACCGCTGGCACGTCGAGGTCGACCGGTCCGTGTGCATCGGCTCGGCCCAGTGCCTCCACCACGCACCGGACGGTTTCCGCCTCGACTCCGCCCGCCAGTCCCATCCGGTCGAACCGGACACCGACGCGAGCGAACAGGTCCTGGAGGCCGCCGAGAGCTGCCCCGTGGAGGCCATCATGATCACGCTGGTGGGCAGCGCGGAGCCGGTGTTCCCACCCGAGGACTAGGGGGTGTCGGAGCCGCGGGGTACGCTCCTGCGGTTCCGAAGATCTCCGTTCCGACCAGGGTGGAAACGCGTGCGTGAGTCCGAGGCCGAGCGGCTGATCGACGAGGCCTACGAGGCGTGGAACGCCGAGGAGTGGCTCACCGCGGCCGGCCTGCTGGAGCGGGTCCTCGCGCACTACCCGGACGAGAAGCGCAGCGCGGTGTGGTGGTACGACGCCGCGCTGGCCCACAAGTTCCTGCGCAACTGGGCGAAGGCGTACGAACTGGGCCGCGAGGCCGCCGCCCGCGCCCCGCGCGGCGAGGGCGACCCGGCGTACTGGAACCTCGGCATCGCCGCCACCATCCAGCGCGACTGGGCCACCGCCCGCGAGGCGTGGGCCGGCTTCGGCATCGACCTCCCGGACGGCGAGGGCGAGATCAACGGCCGCTTCGGCGCGGCCTGCGTGCGCCTGGACACCGGCGGCGAACGCGAGGTCGTCTGGATCGACCGCCTCTGCCCGACCCGCGGCCGGGTGGTCAACGTGCCGGTGACCGGCGGGCGCCGCTTCGGCGAGATCGTCGTCCACGACGGCGAGCCCAAGGGCCGCCGGGTCGTCGACGGGCGCGAGTTCCCCGTCTTCGACGAACTCCTCCTCTTCGAGGCCTCCGACCTGCCGACGCTGACGGTGACGGTGAACGCGGGCGAGGCGGCCGACGTCGACGCCCTGGTCGCCCTGTTCCTGGAGCAGGGCTACGGCGCCGAGCCCGCGAGCAGCTTCGAGGTCCTGTGCGCCTGCTGCAGCGAGGGCACCCACGAACAGGAGCGCACGGTCCACGCGGGGGCACAGAGCGTGTCCCTGGCCGCTCCCGAGGCCGAGGCCCGTCGCCTGCTGGAGCAGTGGGCCGGCGAGGTGCTGCCGGGGCGGAGCTGGAGCGGGCTGGAACCGGTCTCCTAGTGTGGCCGCAGCTCAGCGCCGGTGCGAAAAATAATCCCATTTGTCCGGCTCTTTCGTGCGGCATCGGGACTATCCTGAAAGCAGCCTACGAGGCGAGTGAGGGAGTCCGACCGGAGTAGCCGACTTTGGCGCGAGGTACATGCATCCGCCGAGGCCGACAGCGACGGTAGGGCTGAGAGGCCGAAAAGCAGCAGTCAGGCTCGACGGCGACCCCCATCACCTGATCCGGACCATGCCGGCGAAGGGAACCCGTCTCGTAGGTTTCGTGCGTTCGGCGTCCCCGCGGGTGGGAGGCCGTCCAGCAGGGACGGGGGGCGTTGGGGGACACCCCGTAGACCTCCGCATACTGTGCGGCGTCGCCACGCCGGTAGAACTCACCATCGGTGAGGATTCCGCTTCCCCCGGGCGTAGGCGTTCTGTCCTTCGAGAAGGCTCAGAATTCCCGGCGGTCGGACCGGCTTCACGGATCTTTCTCCTTGGTCCCGCGTCGTTGAGGTCGCGGGCGGATCAGCGCGACGCGTCCGGCTCCGTCAGGTCGATCAGTCGGCACACCGTTTCGATGTCGATCTTCACCTGGGCGATGGAGGCGCGGCCCGAGAGCCAGGTGATCAGGGCCGAGTGCCAGGTGTGCTCGATGACCCGGACCGCGGAGAGCTGCTCGGGGGTCGGGTGCTCCAGGCCCACCGCGTCCAGGATGATCGCCGTGGTCTGCCGGGAGACCTGGTCGACCTCGGGGGAGACGCTCCGGTCGGCGAAGGTCAGGGCGCGGACCATCGCGTCGGCCAGGTGCGGCTCGCGCTGGAGCGCGCGGAAGGCCCGCATCAGGGTCTCCGCCACCCGCTCGGCCGCCGTGTCGCCCGCCGGCGGCTTCTTGCGCAGGGTCCCGTGCATGTGCTCCAGCTGGTCCTGCATGGTGGCGACCAGCAGATGCACCTTGGACGGGAAGTAGCGGTACAGCGTGCCGAGGGCCACCTGTGAGGACTCGGCGACCTCGCGCATCTGTACGGCGTCGAAACCGCCCCGGCTGGCCAGTTGTGCGCTCGCGTGCAGGATCCGGCGGCGGCGGGCCTCCTGCCGCTCGGTCAGCGGCGCCGAAGGGGGCCGGACGCTACTGGCTTCCAGCTTGGATTCCGCAGGCATGGGTCCCGTTCCGTGACAGTCGGTGAGGGTGTCTGTTGGGGCTTGTGATCATCCTGCACGGAGGGGGTTCTCGTCGTGGCGTGAATCACCTGATCCACTGCTCACCTGGCCCCTACCTGCCGGTAGATTCAGAGCCTCTTGAACGATCAAGTCTGAAACTTGTTCTAGATTAGCGTCCCGTCGTAGTCTCGCGGGACAGTGCAGGGAGAAGGGGGCCCAGAGTGACCGCTGAGGCCAGTCAGGCGGGTCCCCGACCGGACCTCGCAGCCGACGGCGAGCGACCGCTCAACATCGCGCTTCTCACCTATAAAGGGAACCCGTTCTGCGGCGGCCAGGGCGTCTACGTACGCCACCTCTCCCGCGAGCTGGCCCGCCTCGGCCACCGGGTGGAGGTCATCGGCTCACAGCCCTATCCCGTCCTGGACGAGGGGTACCCGAGCCTGACCCTGACCGAGCTGCCCAGCCTCGACCTCTACCGCCAGCCCGACCCCTTCCGCAGCCCCGGGCGCGACGAGTACCGGGACTGGGTCGACGCCCTCGAAGTCGCGACCATGTGGACCGGCGGCTTCCCCGAGCCGGTGACCTTCTCCCTGCGTGCCCGCCGTCATCTGCGTGCCCGCCGCGGCGAGTTCGACGTCGTCCACGACAACCAGACGCTCGGCTACGGGCTGCTGGGGGACATCGGCGCCCCCCTGGTCACCACCATCCACCACCCCATCACCGTCGACCGGCAGCTGGAGCTGGACGCGGCCCAGGGCTGGCAGCGCCGCTACTCGGTGCGCCGCTGGTACGCCTTCACCCGCATGCAGAAGCGCGTCGCCCGCCGCCTGCCCTCCGTACTCACCGTCTCCGGCACCTCCCGCCAGGAGATCGTCGACCACCTCGGCGTCCGGGACGACCGCATCCACGTCGTCCACATCGGCGCCGACACCGACCTGTTCTCGCCGAATCCGGCCGTGGCCGAGGTGCCCGGCCGGATCGTCACCACCTCCAGCGCGGACGTGCCCCTCAAGGGCCTGGTCTTCCTCGTCGAGGCCCTCGCGAAGGTGCGCACCGAGCACCCGGCCGCCCACCTGGTCGTCGTCGGCAAGCGCCCCACGGAGGGCCCGGTCGCCCAGGCGATCGAGCGCTACGGCCTCGAAGGCGCCGTCGACTTCGTCAAGGGCATCTCCGACGCAGAACTCGTCGACCTGATCCGCTCGGCCGAGGTCGCCTGCGTGCCCTCGCTCTACGAGGGCTTCTCGCTGCCCGCCGCCGAGGCCATGGCCACCGGCACCCCGCTGGTCGCCACCACCGGCGGCGCGATCCCCGAGGTCGCCGGACGCGACGGCGAGACCTGCCTCGCCGTACCGCCCGGCGACGCGGGCGCACTGGCCGGCGGGCTCGGCCGGCTGCTGGGAGACCCGGAGCTGCGCGCGCGGCTCGGCGCGGCGGGCCGTGAGCGCGTGCTGGAGCGGTTCACCTGGGCCCGCGCCGCCGAGGGAACGGTGTCCCGCTACCGCGAGGCCATCGCCGGCTCCGCGGCAGGCGTCCACCGCGCCGAGGTCGCAGAACCCGGCCGCTTCGCGACCGCAGCGAGTGCTGCCCCGGCAGCCGCCACGACCGACACCGGCATCTCTTCCGAAAGCAGGGCCACGTGCTGACCGTCGACTTCTCCCGGTTCCCGCTCGCCCCGGGCGACCGTGTCCTGGACCTCGGCTGCGGGGCCGGCCGGCACGCCTTCGAGTGCTACCGGCGCGGCGCGCACGTCGTGGCCCTCGACCAGAACGGCGAGGAGATCCGCGAGGTCGCCAAGTGGTTCGCCGCGATGAAGGAGGCCGGCGAGGCCCCCGCGGGCGCCACCGCCACCGCCATGGAGGGCGACGCGCTGGCGCTGCCCTTCCCGGACGAGTCCTTCGACGTCGTCATCATCTCCGAGGTGATGGAGCACATCCCCGACGACAAGGGCGTGCTCGCCGAGATGGTCCGCGTGCTCAAGCCCGGCGGCCGCATCGCCATCACCGTGCCCCGCTACGGCCCCGAGAAGGTCTGCTGGACGCTCTCCGACGCCTACCACGAGGTCGAGGGCGGCCACATCCGCATCTACAAGGCCGACGAACTGCTCGCCAAGATCCGCGAAGCGGGCCTCAGGCCGTACGGCACCCACCACGCGCACGCCCTGCACTCGCCGTACTGGTGGCTGAAGTGCGCGTTCGGCGTGGACAACGACAAGGCGCTGCCGGTGCGGGCGTACCACAAGCTGCTGGTCTGGGACATCATGAAGAAGCCGCTCGCCACCCGGGTCGCCGAGCAGGCGCTGAACCCGCTGATCGGCAAGAGCTTCGTGGCCTACGCGACCAAGCCGCACCTGCCCCTGCTCGCCGAGACGGACGGGGCGTCCGCCAAGTGACGACGCCCCGGACAGAACACCTCGTCCTGCCCGGGGTCCTCACCGCCGAGCAGGCCGCCGCGACCGTGCGCGGCATCCTCGCCGTACAGCGGGAGGACGGCGCGATCCCGTGGTTCCGCGGCCACCACCTCGACCCGTGGGACCACACCGAGGCCGCCATGGCCCTGGACGCGGCCGGCGAGCACGAGGCCGCCGAGCGGGCGTACACCTGGCTCGCCGCCCACCAGAACGAGGACGGCTCCTGGTACGCCGCCTACGCCGACGGCGCCCACGACGACGTCACCGACCGCGCCCGCGAGTCGAACTTCGTCGCCTACATAGCGGTCGGCGTCTGGCACCATTACCTGTCCACCGGCGACGACACCTTCCTGGACCGCATGTGGCCCACCGTCTACGCGGCCATGGAGTGGGTGCTGCGGCTGCAGCAGCCCGGCGGCCAGATCGGCTGGCGCCGCGACGACGACGGCACGCCCACCACGGACGCGCTGCTCACCGGCAGCTCCTCCATCCACCACGCCCTGCGCTGCGCCCTCGCCATCGCCGAGCAGCGTGAGGAGCCGCAGCCGGACTGGGAGCTGGCGGTGGGCGCCCTGCGCCACGCGATCCGCCTCCACCCCGAGCGTTTCCTCGACAAGGACCGCTACTCCATGGACTGGTACTACCCGGTCCTCGGCGGCGCCCTGACCGGAGCGGAGGCCAAGTCCCGCATCGAGGCGGACTGGGACCGCTTCGTCGTACCCGGCCTCGGCGTGCGCTGCGTGGTCCCCAACCCCTGGGTGACCGGCGGCGAGTCCTGCGAGCTGGCCCTGGCCCTGTGGGCCATGGGCGAGTCCGACCGAGCCCTGGAGATCCTCCAGTCCATCCAGCACCTGCGCGACGCTGAGAGCGGCCTGTACTGGACGGGCTACGTCTTCGACGACGAGGCGATCTGGCCCCGCGAGCTCACCAGCTGGACGGCAGGCTCCCTCCTGCTGGCCGTCGCGGCCCTGGGGGGCCACGACGCCACCTGCGCGGTCTTCGGCGGAGAACACCTGCCCGACGGTCTGGACCCGGACTGCTGCCGCTGAGCGGTCAGTGCCGGTGAATCCGGTTGGCGACGGCGTGGCCCACGAACAGGTAGACCACGGCGGCGAGCCCGTATCCGGCCACCACCCGGGCCCAGGCCTCGTCGAACGTGAAGAGGTCGTGGGACCAGCCGGCCAGCCAGGCGGCGACGTCGTGCACGAACTGGACGAGGCTGTTGGCCCGGTTCGCGTCCAGCAGGTACATCAGAATCCACAGGCCGAGGATGAACGCCATGATGTCGGCGACGATCGCGATGACCGTCCCGGCCTGATTCCCACCCTTGCGATATCGAGACATGTACTTCGGATTGCCGCAACCGGGGCGGCGAAACCCGGCCGGGAACCCGAACGGAGTCGCCCAGGTGGCGGACACCGGCCGTCCGGGTGAGGCTTCCGGAGGAAGTACCCGCTCGGGGAGACACGTCCGGAGGACCTCGTGCCCGTACCGATACGGCGTCTCTGTGTGGCGCTCACCCTGTGCTGCGCTCTGCTGGCCGGTTCGACGGCCTGCGGCAGCAGCGAGAAGACCAGTACGAAGGACACCACGCAGGTGGCCGCCGCCGACGCGGCCACGCCCAGTCCGAGCACGTCGGCCGAGCGCCAGAAGTTCGCCAAGACCCGGTTCGTGGCGAACGCGGCCCTCGCGGCAGGCGCGGTCTACCAGTGGATCGTCAAGCCCGCGAAGCAGGGCAAGTTCAAGAAGGGCGCCAAGGGCCGCAAGCTGACCCTGGTGAAGGCCGGTCTGGCCGGCGCCTTCGCCTACAACCGGCTCAAGGCGGCCCAGAAGAACGCCCAGGGCGATCCGACGCTCTCCAAGGCCCTGGCACCGCTCACCGCGGGCATCGCGAGCCTGAAGAGCCTGCCGGCCAAGCTGCGCAGCGGCGACGAGGGCGCGGCCGGCGCCTTCGACGACATCATCAACAAGGTGAAGGACGCGGGCCAGAGCGCCGGCGCCCCGGTCAAGGACCAGGTTCCGTCCGCCTCGCAGCTGAGCGGCGGCTAGGCGTTCAGCTCCGCCAGCACCCTGAGGGTGTGCGGGTCCGGTGACAGGGCCAGCAGGTCCGTCACCGGACCCTTGCGCCACAACTCCAGGCGCTCCGCGACCCGTTCGCGCGGGCCGACCAGGGAGATCTCGTCGGCGAAGGCGTCCGGCACGGCCAGCACGGCCTCCTCACGACGCCCGGCCAGGAACAGCTCCTGGATCCGCCGGGCCTCCTCCTCGTAGCCCATGCGCGCCATGAGGTCGGCGTGGAAGTTGCGGGCCGCGTGGCCCATCCCGCCGATGTAGAAGCCGAGCATGGCCTTCACCGGCAGCAGACCCTCTGCCACGTCGTCGCACACCTTCACCCGCGCCATCGGCGCCACCAGGAACCCCTCGGGCAGCTCCCGCACCACGTCCCCGTACACCTCGGGCCGGCTCGGCGCCCAGTACAGCGGCAGCCAGCCGTCGGCGATCCGGGCCGTCTGCGCCACGTTCCTGGGGCCCTCCGCACCCAGCAGGATCTGGAGGTCGTCGCGCAGGGGATGGGTGATCGGCTTCAGCGGCTTGCCCAGTCCCGTGCCGTCCGGCTCCCGGTACGGCAGCGGATGGAAGCGGCCGTCCGACTCCACCGGCCCCTCCCGCCGCAGCACCTGCCGTACGACGTCCACGTACTCCCTGGTCGCGGTCAGCGGCGACTTCGGGAACGGGCGGCCGTACCAGCCCTCCACCACCTGCGGCCCCGACAGACCGAGCCCCAGCATCATCCGCCCCCCGGAGAGATGGTCCAGGGTGAGCGCGTGCATCGCGGTGGTGGTCGGCGAGCGGGCCGCCATCTGGGCAACGGCCGTACCCAGTCTGATCGTCGAGGTCTGCGCGGCTATCCAGGTCAGCGGGGTGAAGGCGTCCGAGCCCCAGGACTCGGCCGTCCACACGGAGTGATACCCGAGCCGTTCCGCCTCCTGCGCGAGCGGCACATGGTCCGGGGAGGGGCCGCGGCCCCAGTAGCCGAGTGCGAGACCGAGCCGCATACCTGCCTCCTGACGGTGCGTCAGCCAATGCGCGGGAGGCGACTGTACGGCAACGGCCCCCCGCCCGGAAGGGCGAGGGGCCGTCGGCGACGGTACAGGTGGGGCTCAGCCGCGCTGGATCCCGGAGGTGTCCTGCAGCACACCACGGCGGCCGTCCTGGGTCTGCGCGACCAGCGCGGCACCGCGCTGCTCGACGGCCAGGTACCAACTGCCGGGCGCCAGTTCGGCGATCGGCGTCGGCGAACCGTCCTCGGCGAACAGCTGCCGGGGTACCGGCACTGCGAACCAGAACGGCGAGAAGTCCGCGCCGGGGGCCGGCTGCGGCGCCGGGGCGGCGGCGGCCTGCGGAGGCGGCTGCTGCCCGAACGGCTGGCCCGGCTGCGGCTGGGCGCCGTACGGCTGCTGCGTCTGGGCGGCACCCGGGTAGCCGTAACCACCGGGCGGCTGGGCGCCGTAGGGCTGCGGAGCGGCCGGCTTGGGAGCCGGGACCAGACCGGCCTGCAGGGCCGGGACCAGCGGGGTGGCGATGGCGGCGCCGGCCATGACGAGGGTGGCGATGAGGGCGAGGATCAGGCCCGTGCCGGCGCCCGGCCCGTCGGTGGAGGTGCTGCCGATGTTGTTCGCGCCGCCGGACGGGTCGATGACGTTGCCGAGGGCGCTCCACGCGGCGAAGACGGTGAACGCCACGCCGAACTGGCCGAGGTCCAGGCCCGCCACCTTGAGCGGCTGCGACTTGGTCCGGGCGAAGACGACGAGCCCCGCGCCGATGATCCCCGCCAGGACGACACTGAGCAGAACTGGGCCGCTTTCCCACAGGTTCGGGATGGCGAAGCCGTCCGGCAGCTTGTCATCGGAGTAGTTGTCGAGGAACGA
This sequence comes from Streptomyces sp. NPDC044064, assembly GCF_056434245.1. NCBI lineage: Bacteria > Bacillati > Actinomycetota > Actinomycetes > Kitasatosporales > Streptomycetaceae > Streptomyces > Streptomyces sp. NPDC044064. The sequence continues at coordinate 124,533 of NZ_JBWKFN010000014.1, read as the reverse complement.
CGCGATGAACAGCAACACCGCTGCTCCGATCACCACGCCGTCGCCTCTAGTGAGGGAGCGGATATTCACAACAGGTCCTTCGTGAGTCGTCTCGTCGTCGGTAGACACTATCGTCCGCAAGATCGGACTGTCCGCCCGGTTCCGCCCGCCGGTCACGACTCGCGCAGGAAACTCACGATTCCCTCAGAGATCCCCTGCGCGGCCTTCTGCCGCCAGGCGCCACTGGTCAGCAGTGCCGCGTCCTTGCTATCGCGCATGTTGCCGCACTCGATGAAGACCTTGGGGACTGTTGACAGATTGAGACCACCCAGGTCCCGACGTGTGACGAGACCGGTACCGTCGCCCACGTAGTTGGAGGGGGGTTCGCCCGTGACGCGCAGGAAGTTGCCCGCGACGCGCTCGCCGAGGTCGCGTGAAGGGCCGACGATCGGGCGGGTGTCGGCGGCACCGGCGTGCACGGACGCCGGGAGGATGACGTGGAAGCCGCGGTCGCCCTCGGCGGAGCCGTCGGCGTGGATGGAGATGGCGGCGTCGGCGTGCGCCGTGTTGCCGATCCGGGCCCGCTCGTCGACGCAGGGTCCCCAGGGCGGGGAGTCGCCGTCGTGCGTCAACTTCACCGTGGCGCCCTGCTGTTCCAGGATCGCGCGCAGCCGGTGGGCCACGTCCAGCGAGAACCGGGCTTCCGTGTAACCGGCGTTGGTGGACGTACCGGTGGTGTCGCACTCCTTCTTGTTCGTGCCGATGTCCACCTGGCGGTTGATCTCGGCCGCGTGGGAGAAGTTGCCGGGGTTGTGGCCCGGGTCGATGACGACGACCTTGCCCTTGAGGGGGCCGGAGGCGGCGGGGGTGGACGTGGCGGACTTGGTGGGCGTCGGGCTCTTCCGCTTGCCGTCGTCGGTGGCGGGCGCCGACCAGGGCTTGGCGGTGCTCGGCGAGGCCGCGGAGGTCTGCGGGGCGGCCTTGTCCGAGCCGCCGCCCGAACCCCCGGACCCGCCCACCGCCTCGTACACCATCCAGCCCAGCAGAGCGCCGGGCACGAGCGCGGCGAGCGCGACGGTCAGCGGCCCTCGCCGGGGCCGGCGGGGCTGCGGGGGATCGAAGTCCGGGCCTACGTACGACACGCCTGCCACCCTAGCGGCCACACAGGTCCTTCACATGACAGAGAGGGCCGGGCGGGTGGCGACCCGTAGGCGATCAGGTCAGACGCCCGCCCCGGTCCGCCGCAGTACGCGCAGCGATCCGGTCACGGAGACCTCCGTGAACGCGCCCGACTCCAGCGCGCGCAGATAGACGCGGTACGGCGCCTGGCCGGTGAACTCGTCCTCGGGGTGCGGGAAGACGTCGTGGATGAGGAGCAGGCCGCCCTCGGCGACGTGCGGGGCCCAGCCCTCGTAGTCGGCGGTGGCGTGCTCGTCGGTGTGGCCGCCGTCGACGAACACGAAGCCGAGGGGGGAGTTCCAGATCGCCGCGATCTGCGGCGAGCGGCCGACGAGCGCCACCACGTGCTCCTCCAGGCCCGCCTTGTGCAGGGTCCGGCGGAAGGTCGGCAGCGTGTCCATCAGACCGATCTCGGGGTCGACGGTCTCCGGGTCGTGGTAGTCCCAGCCCGGCTGCTGCTCCTCGCTGCCCCGGTGGTGGTCGACGGTGAGCGCGCTGAGGCCGGCCTGCCGGGCCGCGTCCGCGAGCAGGACCGTCGAGCGTCCGCAGTACGTCCCGACCTCCAGGAGAGGGAGCCCCAGCTGCCCCGCCTCGACCGCGGCCGCGTACAGCGCCAGCCCCTCGTCCACGGGCATGAAGCCCTTCGCCGCCTCGAACGCGGCCAGGATCTCGGGCTTGGGTGCGGCGGGCATGGGCGGCCTTTCGGTCGTACGGCTGTGTGGCCGCCCATGCTGCCGCACCCCCTGTCGGTTGGACGACGGGGGGTGCGTACAGCGCGCCCCGCAAGGGGCGCGGGGAACTGCGCGACAAGCCACGACGGTGCCGCAGTCGCCGGACGAGACACAGCGGCACCGTGGTGGGGCGCTATGCGCTGACGCTCTCACCCGGCAAGGAAAGATCCAGGTCGAGCACCCGCTCCTCGCCGTGGTGCGTCGCGGACGAAGCCAGCGGCCCATGCCCGGAAGCCCTCGCGGCCAGCACATACGCACCCCCGGCCGGCACCGCCAGGGCATAGCTGCCGTCCGCCTCGGAGAGCGTCGCGCCCGCCTGCCGCCCCCGCCGGTCGATCAGCGTGACCTTGGCCCGGGCGACCGGAGTGCCCCCGGCGTCCAGGACCCGCCCGCGAAAGCCCCGCAGGACCTCCTCCGCGCGCCGCAGGTTCGCGTCCTCCTCGCTGCTCGCCCGCAGCTGCGGTGCGCGGTCGGGCTTCGGCAGGAAGAGGGCGAGCAGCAGGCCCACCGCCACCGCGGCCGTCGCGATCAGGAAGGAGACGTGGAAGCCGTGCATGGTCGGGATCGCGAGCCCGCCCACGTTGTGGGCCGTGTTGGCCAGGACCATGCCGATGACGGCGCTGGAGACGGACGTGCCGATGGAGCGCATCAGGGTGTTCAGGCCGTTGGCCGCGCCCGTCTCCGAGGCCGGGACCGCGCCGACGATCAGCGCGGGGAGGGAGGAGTAGGCCAGACCGATGCCGGCGCCCAGGACCACGGACGTGACGATGGTCTGCCAGGCCGCGTGCATCAGGCCGAGGCCTCCGCCGTAGCCGACGGCGATGATCATCAGGCCGACGATCAGGGTGACCTTGGGGCCGTAGCGGGCGGACAGACGGGCGTACACCGGCGCCGTGAACATCATTGTCAGGCCCAGCGGGGCCACGCACAGGCCCGCGACGACCATGGACTGGCCGAGGCCGTAGCCGGTCGCCTTCGGCAGCTGGAGCAGCTGGGGCAGGACGAGCGAGACGACGTAGAAGCTGACGCCGACCATGATCGAGGCGAGGTTGGTGAGCAGCACCTCGCGGCGGGCGGTGGTGCGCAGGTCGACCAGGGGCGCCTGGACGCGCAGCTCGAACAGGCCCCACAGGACGAGGACGACGGCGGACGCGGCGAACAGGCCGAGCGTCGTGCCGGAGGACCAGCCCCAGTCGCTGCCCTTGGTGATGGGCAGCAGGAGCAGCACCAGACCGGTGGACAGGCCTATCGCGCCCAGCAGGTCGAAGGAGCCCTCGGCGCGCATCGGGGACTCCGGTACGACGAGGAGGGTCACGACGATGGAGAGGGCGCCGAGGCCGGCGGCGCCGTAGAACAGGGCGTGCCAGTTCATGTGCTGGGCGACCAGGGCCGCGGCGGGCAGCGCGAGGCCGCCGCCGACGCCGATCGAGGAGCTCATCAGGGCCATGGCCGAGCCGAGCTTCTCGCGCGGCAGCATGTCCCGCATCAGGCCGATGCCGAGCGGGATCGCGCCCATGGCGAAGCCCTGCAGGGTGCGGCCCACGATCATCGTGAGCAGCTGGCTGGTGACCGCGCTGACCAGGGCGCCGGCCACCATCACGGCGAGGCTGAGGATCAGCATGCGCCGCTTGCCGTAGAGGTCGCCGAGCCGGCCCATGATCGGAGTGGCCACGGCGCCCGCCAGCAGGGTCGAGGTGAGGACCCAGGTGGCATTGCTGGGGGCGGTGTCCAGCAGCTGCGGCAGGTCCTTGATGACCGGTACCAGCAGCGTCTGCATCACCGCGACCACGATGCCCGCGAAGGCGAGCACCGGGACCACGGCTCCGCCGGCCCTCCGGTGGGGCTGGGCGGTCGTCGTGTGCGTCATTGAGTGAGGCCTCCCGCGTGACATGAGTGGTAGGTAAACCTCGTATGCACAGGCAACTATTCCGTTGCTTCGGGCCCCTAATGAATCCTTGACCGGCCCATGGGTTTCTGATCTGCCGTCAGGCTCTGGTGTGTTGGTGGAACACGTTCTACTCTGACGCGCCATGAAGGCCTATGTCGCCGGGGTCGGAATGACCCGCTTCGAGAAGCCCGAGACCCGGGAATGGCAGTACTGGGACATGGTGCGGGAGGCAGGGGGTGCGGCGCTCGCCGATGCCGGGGTCGCGTACACCGATGTGGAACAGGTTCCCGTCGGCTACTGCTTCCAGCCCTCGACCGCCGGCCAGCGCGCCGCCTACGAACTCGGCCTGACCGGGGTACCCGTCTACAACGTCAACAACAACTGCGCGACCGGCGCCACCGCGCTGATGCTGGCCCGCCAGCTGGTCGAGGGCGGTTCCTGCGACTGCGTGCTGGCGCTGGGCTTCGAGAAGATGAGGAAGGGGGCGCTCGGGGGAGGGGCCGACGGCGGCGACTTCTCGACCTCGCCGGTGGCCCGGCACTACGGGATCATGGCCGCCCGGCACGGCTTCGAGATGACCCCGCCGACCGCGCAGATCTTCGGCGACGCGGCCCGCGAGCACATGGAGCGGTACGGCACCACCGAGGCCCAGCTCGCCGCGGTCGCCGCCAAGAACCACCGCCACTCGGCCCACAACCCCTACGCCCAGTTCCGGGACGTGTACGAGGTGGACGACATCCTCGCCGCGCGCACGGTGCACCGGCCGCTGACCAAACTGCAGTGCTCGCCGACCTCGGACGGCGCGGCGGCGGCCGTGGTGGTGTCGGAGCGGTTCGCCGAGGCGCGCTCGCTGACCGGCCTGGTCGAGATCGCCGGACAGGCCATGACCACCGACACCGAGGAGTCGTTCGCGTCCGGCTCGTGCATCGACGTCGTCGGACAGCCCATGTCCCGCGCGGCGGCACGGCAGGCGTACGAGCGGGCCGGGCTCGGGATCGAGGACGTGGACGTCGTGGAGCTGCACGACTGCTTCTCCGTCAACGAACTGCTGACGTACGAGGCGCTCGGCATGTGTCCGGTGGGCGAGTCCGGCAAGCTCGTGGAGTCGGGGGCGACGTCGTACGGCGGCCGCTGGGTGGTCAACCCCTCCGGCGGGCTGATCTCCAAGGGGCACCCGCTGGGCGCGACCGGCCTCGCGCAGGCGGCCGAACTGGTCTGGCAGCTGCGCGGCGAGGCGGGGGAGCGCCAGGTGCCCGGAGCCCGGGTGGGCCTCGCCCACAACATCGGCCTGGGCGGTGCGGCGGTGGTCACACTGCTGCGGGCGGCGTAGGCCGGGTGTAGGCCGTACGACCCAGGACCCGGTGGTCCGAAATGCCGATGCAAGGACCGTAACCGGGTTGAGAGCATGACACCCATGCTGGAAGCCGCCGACACCTCGCCCCTCATATCCCGCCGCGTCGCCCTGCCCACCTGGCTGGTGGTGGCGCTGGCCTGTGCCGGACAGTTCCTGGTCGTGCTCGACGTGTCCGTGGTGAACGTCGCCCTGCCGTCGATGCGCACCGACCTCGGGCTGAGCACCTCGGGCCTCCAGTGGGTGGTGAACGCGTACGCCATCGCCTTCGCCGGGTTCATGCTGCTCGGCGGACGGGCCGGCGACCTCTACGGCCGCAAGCGGATGTTCCTCGTCGGGCTGGGCCTGTTCACGCTGGCGTCGCTGGCCGGCGGGCTGGCCCAGGACGGCTGGCAGCTGCTGCTGGCACGGGCCGCGCAGGGGCTGGGCGCTGCGGTGCTGGCGCCCTCGACACTGACGCTGCTGACGGCCGCGGTGCCCGAGGGCCCGGCCCGGGCCCGGGCGATCGCGACCTGGACCGCGGTGGGCGCCGGCGGCGGTGCCGCGGGCGGACTGGTCGGCGGGGCCCTGGTGGACGTGCTGGACTGGCGGTGGGTGCTGCTGATCAACGTGCCCGTCGGCGCGGTGGTGCTCGCCGGCTCGCTGAGGTGGCTGCCGGAGAGCCGGGCGGGGGACGGGCGGCGGCTCGACCTGCCGGGCGCACTGCTGGTGACGGCGGGTCTGGCGACTCTGGCGTACGGCATCTCGCGGACCGAGTCCGAGGGGTGGACGTCGGCGGCCACGCTGGTGCCGCTGTTCGCCGGGCTCGCGCTGGTCGGACTGTTCCTGGCCGTCGAGGCCCGCACCCCGGCCCCGCTGATGCCGCTCGGACTGTTCCGGCTGCGTTCGGTGGCGTCGGCGAACACGGCGATGTTCCTGAGCGGTTCGGCGATGTTCTGCATGTGGTTCTTCATGACGCTGTACGCGCAGAACGTGCTCGGCTACTCCCCGCTGGTCGCCGGACTCGCGCTGGTGCCCAGCTCCCTCGCGGTGGTGCTCGGCTCCAAGCTGGCGCCCCGCTTCCTGCCGGCACTGGGCGCGCGCACCGTGGCCGTGGCGGGGGCGTTGATCGCGGCCGCCGGATTCGCCTGGCAGTCGACGATGACCGCGCACGGCGCCTACCCGACCTCCGTCATGGGGCCGGGCATCCTCATGATGCTGGGCGCCGGGCTCTCGGCGACGCCACTGGCCGCGCTCGCCACCTCGGGGGCGTCGGCCTCCGACGCCGGGCTGGTGTCCGGACTGGTCAACACCTCGCGCACGATGGGCGGTTCGCTGGGGCTCGCGGTGATGTCGACCATCGCGGCGGCACGTACGGCGCACACCGGGAACGGCGCCGGGGCCGAGGCCCTGACCGAGGGGTACGCGCTGGCCTTCCGGACCGGGGCCGGGGTGCTGCTGGGCGGGGTGCTGCTCATGCTGCTGTGGCTGCCGAAGAAAATCTCGGTGAGTTCCGCGCGGTGAGGCAACGGTCCGGGCGGCCCGTGGACTCCTTCTGACATCTAGGAGGTGCCCATGGGGGACGGGAAGCAGGCTCGGAACGAGGAGTTCCAGAGCTTCATGATCGGCCGCTGGCCGCGGCTGATGCGTACGGCATTTCTCCTCACGGGAGAGCAGCACGCCGCGGAGGACCTGGTCCAGTCGACCCTCGAGAAGGTCTACGTGGCCTGGCGCAGGGTCGGTTCGGCCGACGACCCGGAGGCGTACGTACGGCGCGTGATGATCAACGCGCATGCGCGCAGACACAGAAGAAGGCTGAAGGAGTTCCTCGCGCCGAGGGACGACTCGGGCCTGGTGCACGAGGTGCCCGACACGGGCGACCGCATCGCGCAGGCCGACGACCGCAGCGCCCTGCTCGAGGCGCTCGCCCAACTGCCCGCGCGGCAGCGCGAGGCGGTGGTCCTGCGCTACTGGGAGGACCTGACGGAGACCCAGACGGCGGAGGCGATGAGCTGCTCGGTCGGCACGGTGAAGAGCAACGCGGCCAAGGGGATCGCGAAACTCCGCGCCGTACCGGGACTGGCCGAGATGGTGACGCAGGGAGGGTGCAAGTGATGAGCGCGGACCGGAACAGGAACCACGACATGAGCCAGACGGACATCGCCCTCCTCCTCGCGGACGCCGCGGACGGGGTCGAGATCGGTACAGCCCCGGTGCAGGCGGTCGTCCGCGGCGGCCGGCGACGCAGAGCACGGCGCTGGGCGATGGCTTCGGCCACGGCGCTGGTGGTGGCCGGGACGACGGGCGCCCTCGCGGTGACGGGGCTGCCGGGGGGCGGCCCGGCCGACCGGCAGGCGCACGTGGCGAAGCCCCCGGCCTCGGCGGAGGCCCGGCATGTCTACGAGCCGCAGCGGACCGAGCTGGCACGGGGCGTCTACAAGGGCAAGGAATGGCACGTCGTCGTCCAGGTGTGGGGAGCGCCGCGCAACAAGGACGAGGCGGCCCGGCAGTTCGAGGCCATGGCCGGGCTGGGCATCCAGCCGGCGGACGCCCGCAAGCCCGCCGACCTGATCGGCAAGATCTCGTACTTCGCGACCCGGGGCTGGGGCGATTATGACCGGCCGCAGCAGGTGATGTTCAACTCGGTCGAGAAGTTCGAGCGCTACTCGGGCACGGACCTCACGGCCGCGGCGACCCGGCTGGGGCACGGCGGCGAGAGCTCCGGCCGGCTGGTGATCGGCATCGTCGCCAAGACCGCCCGGCAGGTCACCTGCCACTGGAAGGACGGTACGACGGCCGTGGCCGAGCCGGCCGACGGCTTCTCCGCCCACGACACGGGATCGGCGATCCGCGTGATCGACGGCTTCCAGGGAGCCGACTGGTTCGTGTGCACGGCACCGGGAGGGACGTCCTACGAGTCGGCGGAGGTGACGAAGTAGCACCGCCGGGAGGTCACAGCCACCCCTGCTGCCGGGCCTCCCGCACCGCCTCCGCCCGGTTCCGCGTGCCCGTCTTGCCGATCGCGGACGACAGGTAGTTGCGGACCGTGGACTCGGACAGATGGAGCCGGCCGGCGATGTCGGTGACCGTCGCCCCGTCCGCCGAGGCCTTGAGCACATCGCACTCCCGGGCGGTCAGCGGATTGGGCCCGGCGCTGAGCGCGGCCGCGGCCAGCGCCGGATCGACCACGGTCTCCCCGGTGAGCACGCGCCGGATCGCCTGGGCCAGCTCCTCCACCGGCCCGTCCTTGACCAGGAATCCGGCCGCTCCGGCCTCCATGGCCCGGCGCAGATAGCCGGGCCGGCCGAAGGTGGTCAGGATCAGCACCCGGCAGTCCGGCGCCTGCTCGCGCAGCTCGGCGGCCGCGTCCAGGCCGCTGATGCCCGGGAGTTCGATGTCCAGCAGAGCCACGTCCGGCCGGTGCAGCAGCGCGGCCGCCACGATCGCGTCACCGGTCGCGACCTGGGCGACCACCTCGATGTCGTCCTCCATGCCGAGCAGCAGGGCGAGCGCACCGCGCATCATGCCCTGGTCCTCGGCGAGGAGGACCCGGATGTTCTTCACGGTCCCAGCGTAGCCAAGAACGGGAAATCAAAGACTCGTCATGGTTCGCGTCCGCAGGGGTTGACGGTCCACGGGAACACGCAAACAATCGCCTCTGCATTTCCGGTAATTGTTCGGTATTTCGACGTCGAATTGGTTCGGTATTTCGGTCGAACGACGTTCGGTATACCGACCAACTCGGCGTCCCCCGCACCGCCCTACGAGGAACCGAATGAGGTGCACGTGCTCCCCACACTCCTGCGCTCATGTCCGCCGCGGCTCGGAAAAGCCGCCCTGTCCGTGCTGGCGGCCTTCGCGACCGTCGCCGCGCTCGTCGTCGGCGTGGCCGCCCCACAGGCCGCCGCCGCCAGTTCGCTGCCCTGTGACGTCTACGCGGCCGCGGGCACGCCCTGCGTCGCCGCGCACAGCCTGGTCCGGGCGCTGTACTCGTCGTACGGCGGCTCGCTCTACCAGGTGAAGCGGGCCTCCGACGGCGCCACCGCGAACATCGGCCTGCTGACCGCCGGCGGCTACGCCGACGCGGCCGCCCAGGACTCGTTCTGCTCCGGCACGACCTGCATCATCACCGAGATCTACGACCAGTCCGCGCGCCACAACGACCTCACCGTCGAGGGCGCGGGCGGGGCGGGCGCCGCCGACGTCGGAGCGCCGGCGGACGCCCTGCCGGTGACCGTCGGCGGGCACCAGGTCTACGGCCTGGAGATCTCCGCGGGCATGGGCTACCGCGACAACTCCACCTCGGGCGTGGCCGTGAACGGTCAGGCCGAGGGGATGTACATGGTGACCTCGGGAACCCACGTCAACGGCCGCTGCTGCTTCGACTACGGCAACGCCGAGACGAACAACCTGGACACCGGCAACGGTCACATGGACGCCATCAACTTCGGTACCGAGTGCTGGTTCTCGCCCTGCTACGGGCAGGGGCCGTGGGTGCAGGCCGACCTGGAGAACGGCCTGTTCCAGTCCGACGCCGGCTACAGCAGGAACACGTCCGACACCGGCACCGGACCGCTGCCGTTCGTGACCGCGCTGCTGAAGAACAACGGGCAGAACCATTTCGCGCTGAAATACGGCAATGCGCAGTCCGGCGGACTCACCACGACCTATTCCGGCGGTGAACCGACCGCCGGCGGCTACTCACCGATGCACCAGGAGGGCGCGATCGTCCTCGGCACCGGCGGCGACAACAGCAACGGCTCCATCGGGTCCTTCTTCGAGGGCGTGATGACCTCCGGCATCCCGACGGACGCCGCCGACGACGCCGTCCAGTCGGGCATCGTCTCCGCCGGCTACGGCGGCCCGACCGGCAGCACCGGCACGCTGACCGCCGGCTCGGAGATCTCGCTGCGTGCGACGACCTCCTGCTGCACCACCGACTACGTCCGCCACCAGAACGACGCGGCCGTCATCTCCCCGGTCACGTCGGGCAGTTCGTCCCTCGACAGGAGCGACGCGACCTGGATCGTGCGCCGGGGGCTCGCCGGCAGTTCCTGTGTCTCCTTCGAGTCGCGGAACTACCCGGGCGACTTCCTGCGCCACTACAACTACCGGCTCTACCGGCAGCCCATGGACGGCACCAGCCAGTTCCGGGCCGACGCCACCTTCTGCCCGCAGACCGGCAAGAGCGGGACGGGCACCTCGTTCGCCTCGTACAACTACCCGACGAGGTACCTGCGCCACTACAACCTCAACGTCTACACGGCGAGCAACGGCGGCTCCAACGCCTGGGACAGCAGCACCTCGTGGAGCGACGACGTCAGCTGGGCGGTCAGCTCGCCCTGGGCGCCGTAGCCGCTGCCACGGCGGTCGGTTCCGTCGGCTCCACCGGGAGTTCGGCGGTGACCGTGAAGCCGCCACGCGACGACGGGCCGGCCCTGAGGGAGCCGCCCGCCGCCGCGAGGCGCTCGGTCAGGCCCGTCAGACCGGTGCCGCCGATGCCCTCCGCGGGGCGCGTGACGGCCTTGCCGGTGCCGTTGTCGGTCACGGTGAGCCGGGCCTGCTCGGTCGTGCTCTCGATGGTGATCTCGCAGCGGCCGGCGTCGCTGTGCCGGACCACGTTGGTGACCGCCTCGCGCACCACCCAGCCCAGCAGCGCCTCCGTCTGCGGGGCCAGCGGCGTCCCGGACTGGCGCACCACCGGCTCCACGCTGGACGCGGACAGCGCCGAGCGGGCCCGGGTCAGCTCGGTGGCCAGGCTGCCCTCGCGGTAGCCGGTCACCGCCTCGCGGATCTCGGTGAGCGCCTGCCGGCCCACCGACTCGATGTCACCGATCTGCGTGAGCGCCGCGTCCATGTCGCGCGGGGCCAGCCGCCGGGCGGCCTCCGACTTCACCACGATCACCGACAGGGTGTGGCCGAGCAGGTCGTGCAGATCGCGGGAGAAGCGCAGCCGCTCCTTCTCCACGGCTCGCCGGGCCAGCTCCTCCCGGGCGGCGCGCAGTTCCCGCACGGCCTCGGACAGACCGAGGATCGCGGCGGTCACCATGCTCGACAGGAAGGTGGCGTAGCCGATGTTCGCCGCGTCCCCCCAGCCGTCCCGGACGCCGGAGACGGCACCCGCGTACACCGAGAGCAGCACGCCGGTGCGGCCCAGCCAGGGGCCGCGCAGGGTGGCGCCGGTCGCGAGGCCCAGCAGCGGGAAGAACATCAGCCAGTTGCCGCCGTATCCGACGGCCAGGCCCGTGGTCAGCAGGCCCATCAGCCCCAGCGCCACCCGGGTGGGGACCGCCTCGCGCTTCTCCCGGTCGAAGGAGCGGAAGGTGACGTAGATGTAGAGCGAGTTGAAGGCGAGCAGTCCCAGGCCGCCGACCCACGGGTTCGGGGTCTTGCCCTGCAGCAGGTTGGAGAACGACCCCATCCCCATCAGCAGCCAGGGCAGCAGCGCGAAGCCGGTGGGCGGCGGGCCCGGATGGTCGACCTCCGCGGCGTTCCCGTTCTTCCGGGCGGCCCGCTGCGCCGCCTTGAACCGCTCCATGTCCGCCTGCCACCGGGCACGTGCCTCCCGTACGGCCCGGAACCGGCATCTCGCCCGCGTCCACCACGACATCTCTTCGTCCCCCGATCAGATGGTCCCCGCCCCGCGGCGGTAGCACGATGATCGCATCGGGGCAGGGCCCCTGCCTCTACGACGATAGGAACCCGGACCCGGCCCCGGCAGATGCGGATGTCCGCACTCGGGCAGTACAAATGTCACTGCCCGATCACCTGACACAGCGTCAGGAGTCTTCACAAGTGGTGAGCGCTGGGCTATACAAGGGGCGCCGGACTGGAACGCGTTCTAGATCCGCCCGTGGACGACCTCGGTGCGGCCGACGGTGCGGACGTCCGCACCGAGGTCTTGAGACCCCGTCAGGAGCCCCATGCCCATCGACGCAGCCAAGGCCCTCGCCGCCGGACCCCGGACCGGTGAGATCGCCTGGACGACCAAGGACGTCCAGCTCTACCACCTCGGCATCGGCGCCGGCGCGAACCCGGACAAGGACAGCCCCGCCACCGACCCCGACGAGCTGCGCTACACCCTGGAGTCCCGGCTGCACGTGCTGCCGAGTTTCGCCACCGTCGCCGGCGCCGGTTCGCCCGGGGTGATCAGCGGCCTGTCCATGCCCGGCGTCGACGTCGACCTGGCCCGGGTCCTGCACGGCGGCCAGACCCTGCGGATCCACCGGCCCCTGCCGGCCGAGGGCACCGCCACCGCCACCGGCCGCATCGCCGCCGTGTACGACAAGGGCAAGGCCGCCGTCCTCGTCATGCGCACCGAGGTCGCCGACGCCGAGGGCCCGCTGTGGACCAACGACGCCCAGATCTTCGTACGCGGAGAGGGCGGCTGGGGCGGCGACCGCGGCCCCTCCACCCGACTCGAGCCGCCCACCGGTGAACCCGACCGGACCGTCGAGCGCCCGGTCCGTGCCGACCAGGCCCTGCTCTACCGCCTCTCCGGCGACTACAACCCCCTGCACGCCGACCCCGAGTTCGCCAAGCTCGCCGGGTTCGACCGGCCCATCCTGCACGGGCTGTGCACCTACGGCATCACGCTCAAGGCGGTCGTGGACACGCTGCTCGGCGGCGACGTGACCCGGGTGCGCGAGTACACCACGAGGTTCGCCGGGGTCGTGTACCCGGGCGAGACCCTGCGCATCCGGATGTGGCGCGAGCAGGGCCGGGTGAGGGTCGCCGTCGGCGCCGTCGAGCGGGAGGACGCGCCCGTCCTGGCCGACACCATCGTTCAGCACTCCTGAAGAGCCTCCGAGGGGAGCCGCACCATGCGCGCAGCCGTACTGCACGAGATCGGCCAGGAAAAGCTGGAGATCCTCGACGACATAGAGGCGGTGGGCTTCGGCCCCGGCAAGGTGAGGGTCCGGGTGCGGGCCAGCGGGCTGTGCCACTCGGACCTGTCCGCGATGAACGGGGTGCTGCCCCAGCCGGCCCCGTTCGTGCCCGGTCACGAGGGCGCGGGCGAGATCCTCGAAGTCGGCGAGCACGTGACCCATCTGAAGCCCGGCGACCGGGTCGTCATCTGCTGGCTGCCCGCCTGCGGCGCCTGTCCCGCCTGCCGGCGCGGCCAGACCGAGCTGTGCCTGGCCGGGTTCATGAACGCGGGCACCCCCAACTTCAGGCGCCCCGGCGGTGACGTCTTCGGCTTCGCGGGCACCGGCACCTTCGCCGAGGAGGTCGTCGTGGACGCGGGCTGCGCGGTGCCGATCCCGCAGGACGTGCCCTTCGACATCGCCGCCCTCATCGGCTGCGGGGTGACGACCGGACTCGGCGCCGCCCTCAACACCGCCGACGTGGAGGCCGGTTCGTCGGTCGCCGTCATCGGCTGCGGCGGCGTCGGCATCTCCGCGGTACAGGGGGCGCGGCTCAAGGGCGCCGCCGAGATAGTCGCCGTGGACCCGGTCGCCTCCCGGCGCGCGTCCGCGCTGAAGTTCGGTGCCACGAAGGCCGTTTCACCGGAGGAGCTGGCCGACGCCAAGCAGCAGGTCACCGGCGGCGAGGGCTTCGACTACGTCTTCGAGGTCGTCGGCAGGTCCGCCACCGCCCGCACCGCGTACGAGAACACCCGGCGCGGCGGCACCCTCGTGGTGGTCGGCGCCGGCGCCATGGACGACTTCCTGCAGCTCAACATGTTCGAGCTGTTCTTCGACGAGAAGCGCATCCTGCCGTCCATGTACGGCGGCGGGGACGTCCTCAGCTCCTACGAGCGCACCATCGCCCTGTGGCGGGCGGGCCGCGTCGACCTGGCCGGCCTGATCACCCACCGGGTGCCGCTGGCGGAGATCAACGAGGCCCTGGACCAGATGCGTACCGGGACGGCCCTGCGTACGTGCATCGAGATCTGAGGACGGACCGGAATGCCACTGCCACTCGAGGGACTGTCCGCCGTCGTCACCGGCGCCGGGCGCGGTCTCGGCCGGGCCGAGGCGCTCGAACTCGCCCGGCTCGGCGCGGCCGTCGTCGTCAACGACTACGGCCGGCCGGGCCGCGACGGCTCCGGCCAGGCCTCGGCCGGGCCCGCCGAGGACGTCGCCGCCGAGATACGCGCGAGCGGCGGCCGGGCGGTCGCGCACACCGGGGACGTCGCCGACTTCCAGCAGGCCCGGGAACTCGTCGGCCTGGCCGTCGCCGAGTTCGGCAGGCTGGACATCCTCGTCAACAACGCGGGCATCCTGCGCGACCGCATGATCTTCTCCATGACCGAGGACGAGTGGGACTCGGTGATCCGCGTCCACCTCAAGGGACACTTCAACACCACCCACTTCGCCGCCGCGCACTGGCGGGACCGCGCCAAGGCGGCGGGAGGCCAGGTGTACGGGCGGATCGTGAACACCTCCTCGGAGGCGTTCCTGGCCGGCTCCGCCGGACAGCCCAACTACGCGGCGGCGAAGGGCGGGATCGTCGGCCTGACCACCTCCACCGCCCTCGCCCTCGCCAAGTACGGCGTCACGGCCAACGTGATCTGCCCGCGCGCCCGGACCCGGATGACCGCGGACGTCTTCGAGGGCTTCCAGGAGCCGGACGAGGGCAGCCTCGACCCGCTCGCCCCCGAGCACGTCGCCCCGCTCGTCGGCTACCTGGCCTCACCCGCCGCCGCCCGGGTCAACGGGCAGCTGCTCGTCGTCCACGGCGGCATGGTCGCCGTGGTGGACCGGCCGCGGGTGCAGGCGAAGTTCGACAGCAAGCAGGAGACGTTCACCCACGACGAGCTGGACGCGCTGCTCACCCCGCACTACGCGCAGCGGCCGCCGCGGGAGACGTTCGCCGCGGCCGAGGTGCTGGGTCTCAGGCGCGGCTGAGGACCGGGCCCCGAGCGGGCCGAACGCAACGGGAGAACGAGAGAGGGGGCGCCCGCCGGTCAGCGGGCACCCCCTCGTTTTCTCATCTACCGTCAGGCAGCCGCCTCGGCGGTCTCCTGGGCCGGCTTGCGGTGCCGCCCGTGCGAAGCCGTCTCACTGTCCTGGGCCGCGATCGGGCCCCGGTGCCGGCCGTGTCCGGCCGCGTTCTGAGAGTCGGCAGACAGCGGCTGAGTCGTGCTGGTGTCGCTCATCGGAAGAATTCACCCCGTCAACAAGATCTCTTACAGCGCGGCGAGTGTAACCGGCACACCACGGGCCGAATCCAGGCGGGCACGCCGACCGGTGCTACTTCGTTACAAGTCGGCCGAGAGGTGCTTGTTGCAGCGGTACCGGACGGACCGTCACCGGTCCCGGAGGATCCGGTTCCGCCGCCTCCCAGAGTGCCTCGGGCACCCCGGCAGCCGTGCCGTTCCGGACCGGATCCCCCGGGCCCGCGTCCCCCCTGGGCGCCGTCAGCTCCGCCACGCCGCACGGGACCTCCCCCGTGGCGTACGGGAGCCGCAGCACCCCGTCACGTGTCCATGAACCGGACCCCGTCAACCACCCCTCGGGCGCCGCGAGATGGCACACCTGCCGCTCGGCCGGCCGCCAGACACCGACCCAGCTGCCCACCGGCCCCTCGACGCACAGCGCCACCGCGCAGCTCTCCGGCGTCAGCACCTGCCCCGGCTGGATCGCGAACGGCGTCACCGCGCAGTCCTGGAGCCGCAGGCACTCCGGGAAGCGCACCGGCAGCGTGCTGCCCATGACCCCCCAGCCCAATCGTTCCTGCCCGGGGGAGGGTGCGTCCGAGGAGATCAGCAGCAGCCCGCTGTCCGGGTCGGCGAGCAGCAATCGGTCGTCGCTGCCCTCCGTGATCTGCAGCAGGGGCGAGATCTCCCCGCCGCGCTCCAGGTCGACGACGACCGTCTTGGTGCGCCCGCCGAGTTCCCGGTCCAGCGCGAGCATCCGCCCGCCACGGTCCAGCCAGACCCCGCCCGAGCAGCGCCCCGGCACCTCCGCCAGCCGCTCGGGCCCGAAGGCGCCGCCCGTCACCAGCCACACGGCGCTGGAGCGCGGCCCGACCGCGAGGGCGTACGCGCGCGCCCCGCCCGGCGCCGGCGGCAGCAGCCGGAGCCGGGTGCCCGGCTCCGGGCACTCCACCGCGCCCAGCGGCAGCTCGCCGGTGCCGGGACCGGCCGGGTACAGCAGCGAGAAGGTGTGCCGGCGCTCCACCAGCCGCTGGATCAGCACCCGTCCGTCCGCCATCGGCTGCAGCTGGGTGCCGGGCTCCTCCGGCTGGTTGCCGGGCAGCGGCACCGCGTACGGCTCCGGGCCGTCCAGGGTCCAGCGCTCCGGGAACCAGCAGTCGCCGTCCAGCGCGAGGCGGGCGGCGTACGCGCCGTCCGCCGTGATGGCGCACCGCGTCCCCGGCACACCGTCGTCCTCGCCGGTGGAGGGGGTTTCGATCGCACAGGCCGTCATCGTTCGGTCACCTCCGGCGACGAAGCTAGTTTTCGCACGCACAGGCGTGACACCGCCCGGCCCCGGCTTCACACATACGGGTGGCGCAGAAGCGATTCCTCTGAGGAGACCGGGGCGTTTGTGCTGAGCGGGACCAGCGGGAGCGGATGCGGTACAGCCCGGCAGAACAGCCAGGTAGCCTTTTCCCCGTGCCCCGTCTGTCTGAAGTCATCGCCGCGCTGGAGAACCTGTGGCCCGCCGAGCGGGCCGAGTCCTGGGACGCGGTCGGCACGGTCGTGGGCGACCCCGGCCAGGAGGTCACCCGGGTGCTGTTCGCCGTCGACCCGGTGCAGGACATCGTCGACGAGGCGGTCCAGCTGGGCGCCGACCTGCTCGTCACCCACCACCCGCTCTACCTGCGCGGTACGACCACGGTCGCGGCCTCGCACTTCAAGGGCCGGGCCGTGCACACGCTGATCAAGAACGACATCGCGCTGCACGTCGCCCACACCAACGCCGACACCGCCGACCCGGGCGTCTCGGACGCCCTCGCAGGGGCGCTCGACCTCCGTGTCGTACGCCCCCTCGTGCCGGACCCGACCGACCCCGAGGGCCGCCGGGGCCTGGGCCGCGTCTGCGAGCTCGACCACCCGCTGACCGTGCGCGAGCTGGCCGCCCGCGCCGCCGAGCGGCTGCCCGCCACCGCCCAGGGCATCCGGGTGGCCGGCGACCCCGAGGCCGTCGTCCGCACGGTCGCCGTCAGCGGCGGCTCCGGCGACAGCCTCTTCGACCAGGTCCGCGCGGCCGGCGTCGACGCCTTCCTCACCGCCGACCTGCGCCACCACCCCGTCTCCGAGGCGGTGGCCCAAAGTCCCCTCGCGCTGCTCGACGCGGCGCACTGGGCCACCGAGTGGCCCTGGTGCGAGCTGGCCGCAGCCCAGCTCGACGAGATCTCCGACCGCCACGGCTGGGACCTGCGCGTCCACGTGTCCAAGACGGTCACCGACCCCTGGACCGCCCACGCGGCGTCCACCGTCACCACTAGTTAATCGGGAGCCCCCAACTGAACGCCGCGCCCGCCGACCAGATCCGACTCCTCGACGTCCAGGCCCTCGACGTCCGCCTGCAGCAGCTGGCACACAAGCGGAGGTCGCTGCCCGAGCACGCCGAGATCGAGTCGCTGAACAAGGACCTGACGCAGATCCGCGACCTGCTGGTGGCCGCGCAGACCGAGGAGAGCGACTGCGCCCGCGAGCAGACCAAGGCCGAGCAGGACGTGGACCAGGTGCGCCAGCGCGCCGCCCGCGACCAGCAGCGCCTGGACTCCGGCGCCGTCACCTCGCCGAAGGACCTGTCCAACCTCCAGCACGAGATCACCTCCCTCGCCAAGCGCCAGGGCGACCTGGAGGACATCGTCCTCGAGGTCATGGAGCGCCGTGAGGCCGCGCAGGAGCGGGTGACCGAACTGACCGAGCGGGTCGGCTCCGTGCAGTCGCGGATCGACGACGCGAGCGCCCGCCGGGACTCGGCCTTCGAGGAGATCGACGGCGAGGCCGCCTCGGTGACCAAGGAGCGCGAGGTCATCGCCGCCTCCGTCCCCGCGGACCTGCTCAAGCTGTACGACAAGCTGCGCGAGCAGCAGGGCGGCATCGGCGCGGCCAAGCTGTACGCCCGCACCTGCCAGGGCTGCCGCCAGGAGCTGGCCATCACCGAGCTGAGCGAGATCCGTTCGGCGGCGCCGGACACGGTGGTCCGCTGCGAGAACTGCCGCCGCATCCTGGTGCGTACGGCCGAGTCGGGCCTGTAAGGAGCCGGGGCGGTGCGGGAGTTCATCGTCGAGGCCGACGGCGGGTCGCGGGGCAACCCGGGGCCCGCGGGCTACGGATCCGTGGTGATCGACGCGGCGACGGGGGAGGCCCTGGCGGAGACCGCGGAGTACATCGGTATCGCCACGAACAACGTGGCCGAGTACCGGGGCCTGCTGGCGGGCCTGCGCGCCGCGTACGACCTCGACCCCACCGCCCGGATCCACGTCCGCATGGACTCCAAGCTCGTCGTCGAGCAGATGTCGGGCCGCTGGAAGATCAAGCACCCCTCGATGAAGCCCCTGGCGGCGGAGGCGGGCCGGGTCTTCCCCGCGGACCAGCTCACCTACGAGTGGATCCCCCGGGAGCAGAACAAGCACGCCGACCGCCTGGCCAACGAGGCCATGGACGCGGGAGCCAAGGGGGGCCAGTGGTCCCCGTCCGAGTCCAGGGCCGCGCTGGACACCCCGCGCGCCGTACCCGAGCCGTCGGGGCCGCCCGGGGACGCGGCGGCGGGCGCGGCGAAGGCGCGGGCCGCTCTGGCGCAGGGCCGCGCGGCCGATGCCGCGGCATCCGCCGTAGCTGCGGGCAGTCGTGCCGCCGGGGCGGCGCCCGTCCCGAAGAAGAGCGCACCTCCCGGCGAGCAGCGGCTCACCGCCCCCAGCGAGCAGCACCTTTCCGGCACCGGAACGGAAAGCACCGCGGCCTCCACCGAGCAGCGCCCCTCGACCCCGGGGTGGAGCGCGGCCCCGGACATGGGCGCCCCCGCCACCTTCGTCCTCCTCCGGCACGGCGAAACCCCGCTCACCCCGCAGAAGCGCTTCTCGGGCAGCGGCGGCACCGACCCCTCCCTCTCGGACGCCGGCCGCGAGCAGGCCCACCGGGCCGGAGAGACACTCGCCAGGCGCGGCACGATCCAGGCGATCCTCGCCTCCCCGCTCGCCCGCACCCGGGAAACGGCCGGCATCGTCGCCGCCCGCCTGGGCCTGGACGTCACGATCGAGGACGGCCTGCGGGAGACCGACTTCGGCGCCTGGGAAGGCCTCACCTTCGGCGAGGTCCGCGAGCGTCACCCGGACGACCTGAACGCCTGGCTCGCCGACCCCGAGGCCCACCCCACAGGCGGCGGCGAGAGCTTCGCGGAGACCGCCGTCCGGATGGAGGCCACCAGGGAGAAGCTGGTCGCGGCCCACGCGGGCCGCACGGTCCTGCTGGTCACGCACGTCACCCCGATCAAGACCCTCGTGCGCCTCGCCCTGGGCGCCCCGCCCGAGTCGCTGTTCCGCATGGAACTCTCCGCCGCCTCCCTCTCGGCGGTGGCGTACTACGCGGACGGCAACGCGAGCGTGCGGCTGTTCAACGACACGTCCCACCTGCGTCCCTGAGCCCGGCGGCGGCCCGCGCCAGCTCCTCGATCCGGACCCAGTCCCCGGCGGCCACCGCGTCCGCCGGGACCATCCAGCTCCCGCCCACACAGCCGACGTTGGGCAGGGACAGATACTCCGGCGCGGTGGCGGGCCCGATCCCGCCCGTCGGGCAGAAGCGGGCCTGCGGCAGCGGACCGGCCAGGGACTTCAGATAGGCGGTACCGCCCGCCGCCTGCGCGGGGAAGAACTTCATCTCCCGCACCCCGCGCTCCAGCAGCGCCACCACCTCCGAGGTGGTCGACACCCCCGGCAGGAACGGCACCCCGGACGCCCGCATCGCCGTCAGCAGCGCGTCCGTCCACCCGGGGCTGACCAGGAACCGCGCCCCGGCCGCCACACACGCGCCCACCTGCTCCGGCGCGATCACCGTGCCCGCCCCGACCACCGCGTCCGGCACCTCACCGGCGACCGCCCGGATCGCGTCCAGCGCGGCCGGTGTCCGCAGCGTCACCTCGATCGCGGGCAGCCCGCCCGCCACCAGCGCACGGGCGAGCGGTACGGCGTCGGCGGCGTCCTCGACGACGACGACGGGCACGACGGGCGCGAGGTCCAGCACAGACGAGGGCATGCCGCTCATCCTGCCGACGTGATGCAGGCTGCGCAAAAGGCATTGCGCATGTTGCAACGCCAGGGGGGATTGCCCTCAGGGAGGGCTCAGTGGATCTCCTCCACCAGCACGTCCAGCGACCACGGCTGCCCCGCCTTCGCCGGCGCCTGGGCCTCCACGGTGTACCCGAGGTCCCGCAGCGCCTCCACCAGCTCGGCCGGCCCCTTCGGCGCGGCCCCGTCCGACAGCAGACTCCGTACGATCCGCCCCTTCGTCGCCTTGTTGAAGTGGCTGACGACCTTCCGGGTCGGCGCGTGCAGCACCCGCACGGTCGCCGTACGCCCGGCCACCTCGCCCTTCGGCTTCCACGCGGCCGCGTACGCGGCCGACCGCAGGTCCAGGACCAGCCCGTTCCCGGCGACCTCGGGCAGCACCGACGCCATCGGCGTCCGCCAGTGAGCGCCCAGCGCCCCGAGACCCGGCAGCTTCACACCCATCGAGCACCGGTAGGAGGGGATGCGGTCGTTGACGCGCACCGCGCCCCACAGCCCCGAGAACACCAGCAGAGACCGCGTGGCCCGCTTCTTCGCGGCCGCGTCGAGGGAGGCCAGGCCGAGGGCGTCGTACAGCACACCCGTGTAGATCTCACCGGCGGGCCGCGCACCGGCCGTACGCAGTCCGGCGTTCTTCGCGACCTCGCCGCGCAGCCCCTCGCTCAGCCCCAGCACCTCGCGCGCCTTCTCGTTCTGCTCGGGGTCCCCCGCGCACAGCTCGACCAGCTCCCCGAGCACCGCCTCCCGCGCGTCGCCCAGCCCCGGCAGGGACAGCGACTCCGGCTTCAGCGGGGCGCCACGGCCCGAGGACGCCTTGCCTTCCGAGGGCGGCAGCAGGACAAGCACGGGTGGTACTCCTTCTCTCCGGTTTCTGCGCCAGGGTACGGGGTGCTGCCCCGGCCCCTTCGACCTACGCTCGACACATGCCCTGCCGCAAGATCCGCGTGACCGGCGCACCCAAGGCACCTCTCCGGGCCGCCCTTGCCGCGCTCCGCGCCGAACTGGGTGTACCGGAGGCCTTCCCGGCCGAGGTCCAGGCGGAGGCCGAGCGGTCGGCGCAGGCGCCCACCCTGCCGTCGTACGACGCAACGGACCTCCCCTTCTTCACCGTCGACCCGCCCGGATCCACCGACCTCGACCAGGCGACGCACCTCTCCCGGCGGGGCACCGGTTACCGGGTCCGGTACGCCATCGCCGACGTCGCCGCCTTCGTCGTACCCGGCGGACCGCTGGACGCGGAGGCGCACAAGCGGGTGAACACCCTCTACTTCCCCGACCAGCGGGTCCCGCTGCACCCCACGGTGCTCAGCGAGGGCGCCGGGAGCCTGCTGCCCGACCGGACCCGGCCCGCCGTGCTGTGGACGCTCGACCTGGACGCGGAGGGCCGTACCGTCGCCGTCGACGTGCGCCGGGCCCTGGTCCGCAGCCGGGCGAAACTCGACTACGCGGGCGTGCAGCGGCAGATCGACAGCGGCACGGCCGAGGAGCCGGTCGCGCTGCTCAGGGAGATCGGGCAGGCCCGGGAGCGCCTGGAGGCGGAGCGCGGCGGCATCTCGCTGGGCGTCCCCGAGCAGGAGATCACCGAACGGGACCACACCTACGAGCTGGCCTTCCGCGCCCCGCTGCCCGCCGACAGCTGGAACGCCCAGATCTCCCTGCTCACCGGCATGGCCGCGGCCGACCTGATGGTGGCCACCGGCACCGGCATCCTGCGCACCCTTCCGGCCGCTCCCGACGGCGCCGTGGCCCGGCTGCGCCGTACCGCGGTCGCCCTGCACATCGACTGGCCGCACCACGTGTCGTACGCGGCGCTGATCCGCACCCTCGACCCGCACGACCCGCACCACGCGGCCTTCCTCCAGGAGTGCACGACCCTGCTGCGCGGCGCCGGCTACACCGTCTTCCGGGACGGAAACCTGCCCGCGATCACCACCCACGCCGCCGTCGCCGCCCCCTACGCCCACTGCACCGCGCCGCTGCGCCGCCTCGCCGACCGCTACGCCGCCGAGCTCTGCCTCGCGGCCGCCGCCGGCCACACCCCGCCCGACTGGGTCCTCGCCGCGCTCGACACGCTGCCCCGGCAGATGGCCGACGGCACCCGCCGCGCGGGCACGGTCGAGCGGGAGTGCGTCGACATCGTCGAGGCCGCGCTCCTCAAGGGCCGGGTCGGAGACGTCTTCGACGGCTGCGTGGTGGATCTCTCCGACCACGAACCGACCGTCGGCACCGTGCAGTTGGAGTCCCCGGCCGTGATCGGCCGGATCGAGGGCGAACACCTGTCGCTCGGCGAACGCCTGCGGGTCCGCCTCGCCCGAGCGGATCCGGGCACCGCGAAGATCCTGTTCACACCGGCGTGAGGGTGCCCGTACGGGGCGGCCCGGGTTCCCGGCGTGCAGCCGGGCCCCACTCGCTCACAGCCATTCCCTGTCTCCTCACGGCCGTTCCCCGGCGAGGATCCGCAGGACCCGGCGGATCACCTCGGCCTGCGCGGGCGCGAAGTCGGCGTACAGGGCGCGCAGGAAGGCGTTGTCCGGGGCGAGGTCCGTCGCGGACAGCAGTTCCGCGGGAAGCAGGCCGGCCAGCGTCCGCGCGGCCTGCTCCACGCGCGGGTCGTCCGGCGCGGCGTCCGCGAGCGCGTCGAGCAGCGCGTACGTCTCCTGCGCCCGTGCCAGGGCGTCCGGGCCGTCCAGGGCGCCGCGCAGGGTGGACAGCAGCCGCTCCCGCTCCGCGGGCGCGGCACCCGTGTCGAGCAGCGCGAGGATCTCGCGGTCCTTGGCGGCCATGGGGGAGTCGCTGCCCGGCAGCCCGGCGAGCAGCCCGGTCAGCTCGGGCGAGAACGGCCCCTCGGCGGGCAGTTCCCCGGCCGCCCCGGCCTCCAGGAGCGCCCGCAGCCGCTGCCGGCGCTCCCGGATCTCCGCCTCCTGCCGGGCCAGGTCCTCGTCCAGCTCGGTGAGCACCTCGACCAGGTCCTTGCCGGCGTCGTCGGCGAGCACGTCCCGTACCTCGGTCAGCCCCATCCCCAGCTCCGTCAGCCGCCGGATCCGGGCGAGGACCACGGCGTGCCGGAGGGTGTAGTGCCGATAGCCGTTGGAGAGGCGCTCGGGCTCGGGCAGCAGCCCCAGGTGGTGGTAGTGCCGCACCGTGCGCGTCGTGACGCCGGCGGTGGCGGCGAGTTCTCCGATCCGCATGGGACCAGTACAGACGTTGACGCCGCGGCAGGGTCAAGCGGCGGGCCGGGCGGTGCCGGCGAGCTCCGGGTCCGGGGTGCTGCGGCCGGTCGCCGGGTTGACGGCTAACACCGTTAGCCATACCGTATGGCTAACGGTGTTAGCCAGCCCGGCCCCGATGCCGTACGACCCCGGAGGCAGCCATGTCCGCCACGACCACGAGCGCCACCTCGCCCCTCACCGTCCTGCGCCGCACGGCCTGGCTCGCGGGAGCCCTGTTCTGGTCCGCCTTCGCAGTCCTGGAGGCCGTCAACCACGGCTGGCTCGCCGGCACCCTCGCGCTCGTCCTCCTCGTCCTGCCGGACCTCACCTTCCTGGTCGCCCTGGACGACGCCCCCCACATGGCGAAGGGCCAACTGGCGCCGCGCGCGGTGCCGTACTACAACGCGATGCACCGAGCCCTGGTCCCGCTGGCGCTGATGGCGGCGTACACGGTCGGCCCCTTCACCTGGGCCCCCGCATTCGCAGCCCTGTGCGGCTGGCTGGCCCACATCTCGTACGATCGCGCCTTCGGATACGGACTGCGGACGAAGGAGGGCTTCCAGCGTGGCTGAGCGTCTGACGCCGAGGGCACGAGAGATCGCGACGGCGGCGCGGGCCCTCCTGGAGGAGTCGGGGGGCGCAGCCCTCACCATGCGCGCCCTGGCCGACCGCCTCGGCATCAAGGCCCCGTCCCTCTACAAGCACTTCCCCGACAAGCACGCCGTAGAGGTCGAGCTGACCGCACAGATGCTGACCGAGTCGGCCGAGGCCCTGGAAGCCGCCGAGACCCACACCCCCGGCTCCCTCGAAGCGCTGGCCGGGGCCTACCGCGCCTACGCCCTCGCTCACCCCCACCTGTACTGCCTGGCCACGGAACAGCCCCTCCCGCGCACCGAACTCCCCGCAGGGCTGGAGGACCGGGCCGCCCTGCCACTCCTGCGGGCCTGCGCCGGGGACCTCGACCTGGCCCGCGCGACCTGGGCCTTCGCCCACGGCATGGTGATCCTGGAGATCCACGGCCGGTTTCCGGCCGACGCCGACCTGGACGCGGCATGGAAGCGTGGCCTGAAGGCGTTGCACCCTTAGCAAGGGAGTACGGCAGGGGAGTGGGCGATGGCGGAACAGGCCCTGTGGACGAGAGCGCGACTCGGCCGTTGCGGCCCCCCGCTCGATCTCCTGACCGCGAACTTCCACCGGCACACCTACGCCCCGCACGCCCACGACGAGTACACGATCGGCGTCTGCGTGGGCGGCTCCGAGGTGATCGACTACCGCGGCGGCCACATCCGCACCGGCCCCGGCACGATCGTCGTCCTCGAACCGGGCGAGATGCACACCGGCGGCCCCGGCACCCCCACCGACGGCTACGCCTACCGAGCCCTGTACGCGGAGCCGTCCCTGCTGGCGGACGGCACCCTCGGCACCCTCCCGCACTTCCGCGAACCGCTCCTGGAGGACCCCGAACTGGCCAGGGCCCTGCGCGTGACCCACACGGAACTCAGCACGTGCCCCGACCCCCTGGAAGTCGAATCCCGCCTCCCCTGGCTCCTGACGGCCCTGTCCCAGCGCCACTCCACGGCGCGACAGATCCCGCACCACATCCCGGGCGCCACCACCCTTGCCCTGACGGCCCGGGACCGCCTGGCAGACGAACTGACGGCCCCGCCCTCCCTCTCCCTCCTCGCGGCCGACCTCGGCCTCTCCCGCTACCAGCTCCTACGGGCCTTCCGTACGACGATGGGGGTGCCGCCGTACGCCTGGCTGGCCCAGTACCGGGTGACGCGGGCACGCACCCTGCTGGAGGCCGGACTGCGCCCGGCCGAGGTGGCGGGCCTGGTGGGCTTCGCGGACCAGGCGCACCTGACCCGCTGGTTCCGCCGCGTACTGGGGGTGACCCCGGCGGCGTACCGCAACAGCGTTCAAGACACCTGGGCGGGGGGCAGCCGAAACTCGACCCCATGACTGCACGTGGCTGGTTCCTGTTCTCCCTGATGGGAGTGGTCTGGGGCATTCCCTATCTGATGATCAAGGTGGCGGTGGGTGACCTGTCCCCCGCCATGGTGGTGTTCACGCGCTGTGCGCTCGGCGCGCTCCTCCTGCTCCCGTTCGCGATCCGCCAGGGCGGCCTGATCCGTATGGTCCGCACGCACTGGCGTCCCATGCTGGCGTTCGCGTGCATCGAGATCGTCGGCCCGTGGTTCACCCTCACCGACGCCGAACGGCACCTGTCCAGCTCCACGGCGGGCCTGCTGATCGCGGGCGTACCGATAGTCGGAGTCCTCCTCGCCCGCTTCTTCGGCGACACGGAACGCCTCGGCGCACGGCGGGTCGCGGGCCTGGCCCTGGGCCTCGCCGGCGTGGCGGTCCTCACCGTTCCCCACCTCACCGGCGGCGATGCGCGTTCGCTCGGCGAGGTCCTGCTGACCGTCCTGGGCTATGCGACGGCCCCGCTGATAGCCGCGCGATGGCTGAAGGACGTCCCCACCCTCCAGCTCACGGCCCCCTGCCTCACCCTGGCCGCCCTGGTCTACGCCCCCGCGGCAGCGGCCACCTGGCCGTCCACCGTGCCGTCGGGCCAGGTCCTGGCCTCCCTCGCCGGCCTGGGCGTCATCTGCACGGCGCTGGCCTTCGTGGCCTTCCTGGAACTGATCAAGGAGGTCGGACCGACCCGCTCGACGGTCATCACGTACGTCAACCCGGCCGTGGCGGTGGCGGCGGGCGCGCTGTTCCTGGACGAGTCCCTGACGACGGGCATCGCGGTCGCCTTCACCCTGATCCTGGCGGGCTCGGTACTGGCCACGGCGACCGCCGGCCCACGCCGCCCCGCACGCCCGGTACCATGGTCGACACGGCAGACGAGCCGGGCGGACGGCCGCGTGGAGTCCCCCTAGGGGGCTTCCCGAGGAACGTCCGGGCTCCACAGGGCAGGGTGGTGGCTAACGGCCACCCGGGGTGACCCGCGGGACAGTGCCACAGAAAGCAAACCGCCGGGGGCTTCGGCCCTCGGTAAGGGTGAAACGGTGGTGTAAGAGACCACCAGTGCCCAGGGTGACCTGGGCAGCTAGGTAAACCCCACCCGGAGCAAGGTCAAGAGGGGCCGCTGTAAAAGGCGGCCCTGCGCGGACGTTCGAGGGCTGCCCGCCCGAGTCCGCGGGTAGACCGCACGAGGCCGGCGGCAACGTCGGCCCTAGATGGATGGCCGTCGCCGAGGGGCTCGCGAGAACCCCTCGGAACAGAACCCGGCGTACAGCCCGACTCGTCTGCCCCGCAGGGCTCCTGGCCAGCGCAATCACAGGTCAGAGCAGGTCAGAGACAAGTCAGAGGCTCTTTTTCGTGGAGTGGCCGGCCTCGCCTCACCCCGTTCCGTCCCGGTTCAAACCGGACCTCACGGCTACGAAGGTAGCCACCAAGGTAGCCACGCCTCGTCGGGCCGGAGGTGGGCGTCGGCGGAGCCGGGGAGAGGCCCTCCCAGGCCAGGGGCCTTGCGGCGCCGGAGTGAGTGGCGAAGCGGGCTCACTCCTAAAGCCCCCGGCCAGGGCTATCGCGGCGCCTGAGGCTTCCGGTGCCTGCCGGTCCCAGGGCCGAGCTTCGGCGCCGGCCCCGAGACCGAGGCGACCTCGGAGTCGGGGAACAAGATGCGTCTCGCGTCCGCGAGATTCACCGCGAAGCTGTAGGGCTCCCAGATGTGGCCGTTCCAACGCTGGATCGCGCGGGGCGCGTCAGGGTTCAGATGTGCTGCCTGCGGACCGTCGCCGGGGACGAGAGGGACGGCACGGAGCCACCCGATCTTCGCGTCACGGCGCTCGGCCCAATCGGACAGCGGTTCGTCGTCCATCGTGCTCGCTTCCTGCAGTCCGGGAGCGGATGCCTCGGAGAGTAGTGGTTCAGGCGAGCTGGTGTTGCCAGCGCAGCGATGGGCTCCGGTCAATCCAGTACAGGTGTGACGCGGCCGTCACGCGGAGCCGAACAGTGCCGATATCCGGGGAGCCGGCGTCCTGCCAGGCGGCGAGGGCGCGCTCGACATCGTCCCAGAGTGCCACGGGGCCGCCCTGGCGGACGGTCCAGCTCTCGCCGTCGGCGATGAACTCGGCGAACGACTCCCGTTCCGGATCGAACAGGTACCGCAAGGGTGAGCCGTCGCTGCGCGCGGCGCGGACGAACTGCGCACCGGGCGCGGCGAGTTGTGCGAGGAATGCGGGCATCCACTCTTCCAGAGCGAGAGGGGGCACCAGTGCGGTCCGCTCGCTGTCCGCGTAGGCGGCCCGGGCGGAGAGGTCGCCTGCCACGGGCGTCACCGCCTGGGCGCGCGCCTGCATGAAGGAGGAGCGTCCGACAATCGCACCCTCGGCGGTACCGCCATCGCCGACGGTGACCTTCGCGAGACCAGTACCCCAGGGCCAGGAGCCGACCGTGCTGAGGACGGTGCCACCGGGCTTCGTCTGCCGGACCCACGCGTACGGGATGCGACGGACCGCGCAGGTGGCGATGACCCGGTCGTACGGCGCCCGGTGCGGATGGCCGAGAAGCCCGTCGCCCGTCACCGTCCACGTCGAGTAGCCGACGGATTCCAGGGCGGCATCGGCGCGTGCCGCCACCTGAGGGTCGACCTCGATAGTGGTGACGTTGTCCTCGCCGAGGTAGTGGCACATCAGGGCCGTGGAGTAGCCGGTGCCCGTGCCGATCTCCAGGACGCGGTGTTCCGCCGTGAGGTCCAGGGCCTCGATCATGCCGACGACGGTGGTCGGGTCGGTGGAGGACGACGTGGGCACGCCCGTGACGGGTTCGCCGGTCTGGTCGGCGGTGAGGTGGCCGTCGAGCTGGGTGGTGAGGGTGTCGAGGCTGTACACGATCCTCAGCCACTCCTCCGGATCGGTGCCGAGCGCGGTGACGGGCCGCCAGGTCCGCCCCTCGTTGAGGAAGACGCCGGGGTGGAGGAACTGCTCGCGGGCGACGGTCTCCACGGCTCCGCGCAGCCAGGGCGACTTCAGGACGCCGTTGCTCGTGAGCAGCGCGGCCATGCGACGCCGCTCGGATGCCGCGTTGGTCATCGGCGGTCTCCTTCCATGAGTAGGTCGGCGAAGGCGGCGGACATCGGGAGGCCGGTCTCCGTCTCCAGCCATCCCCACTGCCCGTTGGGGTTCAACTCCAGCCACCAGTAGTTCCCCGCCCGGTCCACCGCGAGATCGAAGCTCCCTGACACCAGCTCCATACGGTCGAGGTAGGCGTGTAGTGCCTTGTCCACACGATTGGGGAGGTGCTCGATGGTGTAGGTCAGGGCGCTGTAGTCCTTGCGCCAGTCGAGCAGTTCGGAGTCGATGCGTACAGCGAACGTGTGCCGGCCCACGATCAGAACACGGAGGTCTGCGACCTTGTCCACCCGTGCCTGGAACAGGTGCGGGGTGACACGAACACTGTCGTCGATCTCGTCGGCGGTGACGGGATCAGCCCATCCGGTCACCGGCACGCCCTCGCGCATGTACGGGGTCCACCGCAGCGTCTTGAAGATTGAGTTCCCCTGGGTGCGGATGAACTCGCGTGCCTCGGCCGGGACGTTGGTGACGAGGGTGGGCGGGATGGTGAAGCCGAGCTGCTGGGCGAGGGCGAGCTGAGCGGGCTTGTAGTCGGCCGCCGCAATGTGCAACGGGTGGTTGACCCAGAGAGGGCTGTCCAGGGCGTAGAGGGTGCCTGCGAGTCCGTAGCGGACCTGCGCCGCCGCGAACCGGGAGTCGTCCGGAGGCAGGTGGGGGAAAGACGGCCACTCCGGGCGGCGCCAGTACACCGATCGGACGCGGGTCAGGTCTGCGGTTCTCGACGGGGTGCGCACCTGCCGATCTTCCGCGAGGCGTGGATCGCCGGTGTGACCAAGCACTACCCCGGTGTACCGAAGGCGGGCTGCGTCACGCCGTGGGACGAGACTCCCGAGTGGGAGCGCGAGGCTGCCGCAGCCGTGTACGGACAGGTGTGTGAATTCATCAAGGTCAGCGAAGGGCACACCGCCCGGCTCACTCCGAGGATGATGAAGCCCCCGTCCGGACGGCTCCCGGCCGGGGGCGTCGGCCTACGTAGCCAACAAGGTAACCACGCAAGCGCAGTCGAGATCCGATACTGACTGTTCGTCACATCTGGCGCGCGCTCAGGCAGGAGAAGTCAGTGGGCGCTCCCGCACACCTTTCAGGTGTGCTTCGAACACCTCCCGCGCCTCCGGCGTCAACGTCCGCAGCGCCACCAGCGCCGTGATCGCCACATCGCACAGTTCGGACTGGACGTCCTCCCACGTGTGGGTGACCCCCTTGCGTGGGTTCTGGCCCGTCGCGCCGATCACTGCCTCGGCCACCTCGCCCACCTCCTCCGACAGCTTGAGGATGCGGAGCAGTACGCCCTCCGGGCCGGCGTGCCTTCGAGTCGCCTCCAGGCGGTCCCAGAGTTCGTCGATCGTCGGCCAGAGGGCGGGGGAGGTGTTCTGGTCGCTCATGCCCCGAAGCCTGGCATGCCTTCGGGTGGGCCAGTGGCTAGTCCTCGAACAGGACCTCCTGCTCGCCTTCCGTCTTCTGCCGGACCCGACGGTTCCGTGCCCCGACCACGACCGCCGTGGCCGCCGCCGTCACCCCCAGCGCCAGCGGCACCATCCACCCCCGGTCGAAGACATGACCGGACGCGTGGTCGAGGGAGAGGCGGCCGGGGCCTGCGATCGCCAGGCCCGCTGCCGCCAGGCCCAGGGTGGCCGCGTACTCGTAGCCACCCTCCTGGGCGAAGAAGCCGTTGGGTTTGTGGACCGCCGCCGCCCCGGCCATCGCGCCGGCCGCCGCCGCTCCCGCCGCCGGGGTCGCCAGGCCCAGCGCCAGCAGGGTGCCGCCGCCCGCCTCCGCCAGACCCGCCGCCGTCGCGCTCGCCTTGCCCGGCGCGTAGCCGACGGACTCCATGAACTGGCCCGTGCCCTCCAGGCCGTGGCCGCCGAACCAGCCGAACAGCTTCTGCGAGCCGTGGGCGACGAGCACCCCGCCCGTCCCCAGCCGGAGCAGCAGCAGGCCCAGATCACGTCGGTCGTAACAGGTCACGGTCGTCACTCCTGTCAGCGCCTATGAAGTCCTTTGCCACCGTCGCATCCCGTGTTCCTGCGGGCCCGTCGTGGATGGCGTTCGGGTGGCGGGTGCGGGGGAGCGGTGTGAGTCTGACGCCATGACGATTCAGCCAGCCAAGCTCAGCGATCCGTCCGTCCGGGCCTTCGTCAGCGCCGTGAACGCGCACGACCGCGAGGGCTTCCTTTCCCTCCTGGCGCCGGGCGCGACGATGTCCGACGACGGCTCCGACCGCGACCTCGCCGAGTGGATCGACCGGGAGATCTTCACCTCCAACGGCCACATGGACGTCGACAACGAGTCCCGGGGCGGCCGCGACCTCATCGCCCGCTACCGCAACGACGCCTGGGGCGAGATGCGCACCAAGTGGCACTTCGAGATCGAGGACGACGGTCGGATCTCCCGGTTCGAAACCGGGCAGGCGTAATCCCCACGCAACCCTCCCGAGCAGTCCCCCGGGAGTCCCCGCGTGATCCCCTGTGAAACCGCTTGCCCTCGTGTGCGCTCCAACTCCTAGCGTTCTGCGGCATGGAGACCACCGGCAGGACACCGGACCGCAGCAGGACACCGGACCGCAGCAGGACACTGGGACGCAGCGGGATCGAAGTGAGTGCCCTCGGATTCGGGTGCTGGGCCATCGGCGGTGAGTGGCAGGCACCCGACGGGCAGCCCCTCGGCTGGGGGAAGGTCGACGACGAGGAGTCGGTGCGGGCTGTCCGCCGTGCCCTCGACCTCGGCGTCACCTTCTTCGACACCGCCGACGTCTACGGCACCGGGCACAGCGAGGAGATCCTCGGCCGTGCGCTGGGGAAGCGGCGGGACCAGGTAGTCGTCGCCACCAAGTGGGGCAACGTCTTCGACGCGGACACCCGTACCCTCATCGGTGCCGACGACTCACCGGCCCACGCCCGCCGGGCCCTGACCGCTTCCCTGCGGCGTCTCGGCACCGACCACGTCGACCTCTACCAGTTGCACCTCTCCGACGCCGACCCGGAGCGGGCGGCTCAACTCCGAGATGCTTGCGAGGACTTCGTCAAGGAAGGGCTCGTCCGGGCCTACGCCTGGAGTACCGACGACCCCGCCCGCGCCGCCGTCTTCGCCGAGGGGGAGCACTGCGCGGCCGTACAGCACGCGCTCAACGTGCTGCAGGACGCGCCCGGCATGCTGGCCCTGTGCGAGCGGCTGGACCTCGCCAGCATCAACCGCAGCCCGCTCGCGATGGGGTTGCTGACGGGCAAACGGCACACCTCGCTGGAGGCCGGGGACATCCGGAGCAGGCCGCCGGCCTGGCTCCAGGGGTTCGGGGGCGACGGGTCCGGCTCCGATCCCGATTGGGTGAGCCGGGTCGAGGCCCTGCGGGACATCCTCACCTGTGACGGCCGCACCCCCGCCCAGGGTGCCCTGGCCTGGCTGTGGGCGCGCAGCCCGCGTACCGTGCCGATCCCTGGCTTCCGGTCCGTCGCCCAGGCCGAGGACAACGCCGGCGCGATCGCGAAGGGGCCGCTCACCGCAGAGCAGTTGGCCGAGATCGACCGCCTGCTCGGGCGATGAGCGGCCCCGGTGAGCCGTAGAAGCGGCAGGCCCCGACGGGGCTCACCACGACGTCAGTAGCCGTGACCGCCGTACTGCTGCTGCGCGTACTGCTCCTGCTGCGGGTGCCGGCCGTGAGCCTGCCCGCCGTACGCCTGCTGCCGTGCCGTCCCGCCGCCGCCCTGCTCGGTGAGCGTGATCTGGCCCGCCCTGATGGTGGCCAGGCGCGGGGCGCGGCGGGCGATGGAGGAGTCGTGGGTGACCATGACGAAGGTCAGCCCGTGCTCCCGCCACAGGCCCTCCAGCAGGGCCATGATGTCGTCGCGGGTGCCCTCGTCCAGGTTGCCGGTGGGCTCGTCGGCCAGCAGCACCTTCGGGTTCTTCACCAGCGCGCGGGCGATGGCGACGCGCTGCTGCTGGCCGCCGGACATCTCGGACGGGACGTGGGTCAGGCGTTCGCCGAGGCCGACCGAGCGCAGTGCCTCGGCCGCCCGTTCGCGGCGCTCGTCCGGCTTGACGCCGAGCGGGACCAGGGCCGTCTCGACGTTCTCCTGCGCGGTCAGCGTCGGGATGAGGTTGAACGCCTGGAAGATGATGCCGATCTTCTCGGCGCGCAGCCGGGTCAGCTTGGCCTCGCTGATGGTGGCGAGGTCGACGCCGTCCAGTTCGACGCTGCCGGACGAGGGGCGGTCGAGGCCGCCGATCATCTGCAGGAGGGTGGACTTGCCGCCGCCCGTCGGGCCCTGGATGACCAGCTGGTCGCCGTCGGCGATGGTGAGGTCGACGCCGCGCAGCGCCTCCACCGTCTCCTTGCCCCGGGTGTACCGCTTGGTGACGCCGGTGAGTCTGTACATGGGTGCTCCGTGAGTGAACAGAAGGGTGGGTCAGGAGACGCTGCGCAGGGCGTCGGCCGGGCGCATCCGGGAGGCGCGCCAGCCGCCCATGGCGCCGGCGATCAGACCGCCGGCGATCGCGAGGCCGACGGCCAGGGCGATGGTGGTCAGGGAGACGGGCGCGGTCAGTGCGATCTCCAGGGTGTTCTTGGTGGCCTGCTGTCCGGGGCCGCCGCCACCGGGACCGCCGCCCATGCCACCGCCCATGCCGCCACCGCCGCCGCTGCCCAGTTCCGCCTGCAGCTTCGGGCTGATCGCGGTGACGGTGTAGGCGGCCGCGAGGCCCAGGGCGATGCCGAGGCCGCCGCCGATCAGGCCGTTGACCATGGACTCGCCGACCACCTGCCGGGTCACCTTGCGGCTCGGCCAGCCGAGCGCCTTCAGCGTGCCGAACTCGCGCACCCGCCGGGACACGGCAGAGGAGGTGAGCAGCGCGGCCACCAGGAAGGCGGCGACCAGGACGGTGATCGAGAGCCACTTGCCGACGCTGCCGGCCAGGTTCGAGGCCGTGGACAGCGAGCCGGAGACGGTGGAGGCCAGGTCGGAGGAGGTGGTGACCGTCGTACCCGAGATGTTGCTCTGGATCGTCTTCTTGACGGTGGAGATCTGCTTGGAGTCGGTCGCCTTGACGTAGATCGTGGTGACCTTGTTCTTGGCGTCACCGAGCGACTGTGCCTGCTTCAGCGGCAGGTAGACGTCGGTGGTGGACTCGCTGCTGTCCGGGGTGGCGATGCCGATGACCGTGAACCTGGTGCCGGAGATCTTGAAGGTCGAGCCGACCTTGTACTTCTTCTCCTTGGCGTACGACTTGCCGACGACCGCCGCCTTCGCGTCGGTCTGTGCCGCGGTGAAGGTCTTCCCGGAGGTGATCTTCATCGTGGCCAGCGGGCCGAGGGCCTGGTCGGTGACGTCGACGCCGGCCACCGAGTAGCTGTTGACGTCGAAGTTGGCGCCGCCGCCCTGCACCTGCGGCTGCCCGCCGCCCGTGCCGCCGCCCGGGCCGCCCTGCTGCTGGGAGCCGGACGACGAGGTGGAGGACTTCGCCTTGCCCTGGGTGAAGGAGCCGTCGACCTTGGTGACGTTCAGGGAGAGGGCGCCCACCGCGCTCGCCACGCCCTTCTGCGCGGCGACCTTCTCGACCAGCGAGGACTTCAGGGCCTGACCGCCCTGTGTCATCACCCGGTCCGAGCTCTGCGAGGTCTTGCCGCTGGACTTGGCGTCGAACTTGAAGTTCGGGCCCTGCGAGCCGCCGGCCCTGGGGGCCGACTGCGCCTTGGTGACCGTCATGTCGGTGCCCAGGCCGTAGAGCGACTTCAGGACCTTGTCCTGCGCCTGCGTCATACCGGCCGACACCGAGTTGACGGTGATGACCAGCGCGATACCGAGCGCCAGACCCATCGCGATGACCAGAGCGGCCTTCTTGCGGCGGCTCAGCTCACGCTTGAGATAGATGCCAAACATCCCGTTCCTCGAAGGTTCTTGGCGCCCGCTGTGGGCGCGGCCACAAGCTAGGGAGGAACCTTTGAGGCGCGCTGAGTAAAGGATGTGTCAGAGCTGAGAAAGCAGGATGGGGGTTCAAAATTTCATAAGACAGCAAATTCCTATGCCTGGGAGGGCCTCCTGCCAGGAAATGCCTGTTGGGTGCGGTGTACGGTCCCCGGGTGCGTGAATGTTCCCGGCTCAGTCGGCGGGCCGCCCTCGGGCTGACGGCCGCCGCCCTCCCCCTGTCCGTGGCCGCCCCCGCCTCCGCCGCGACCGTGATCGGCGGTGAGCGGCTGGCCCGTGGCGGAGTCCAGGTGCGCGGCGCCGGCGGCCTGCCCAAGAAGCTCACCGCCCGCTCGTGGCTGATCGCCGACGCCGAGACCGGCGAGGTGCTCGCCTCCTTCGACGCGCACCGGCGCCTGGCGCCCGCGTCCACGCTGAAGATGCTGTTCGCGGACACCGTGCTGAAGAAGTTCGAGCGGACCGAGCGGTACAAGGTCACCGACGCCGACCTCGCCGACATCCCGGCCGGCTCCAGTCTCGTCGGCGTCAAGCCCGGCATCACCTACACCGTGGAGCAGCTGTGGCAGGGCGTGTTCCTGCGCTCCGGCAACGACGCGGTGCACGTGCTCGCGCACATGAACGGGGGCGTGGCCAAGACGGTCGCCGAGATGCAGGCCCTGGCCGAGGACCTGCAGGCCCTGGACACCCATGTGGTGAGCCCCGACGGCTTCGACCACAAGGGCCAGCTCTCCTCGGCGTACGACCTCACGCTCTTCGCCCGGCACGGCCTCAAGGACGCCGACTTCCGCGGCTACTGCGGCACCAGGACCGCCGACTTCCCGGCCGGCGGCAAGAAGACCTTCCAGATCCAGAACACCGACCGCCTGCTCACGGGTGCCTGGGGGCTGCACACCTACGACGGTCTGATCGGCGTGAAGAACGGCTACACCAGCCACGCCGGCAACACCTTCACCGGTGCGGCCACCCGGGGCGGCCGCACCCTGCTGGTCACCGTGATGCATCCGGCCGAGGGCAGCAACGCCGTCTACGAGCAGACCGCCGCGCTGCTCGACTGGGGCTTTGGTACCGGGCGTTCGGCGCAGGCGGTGGGCACGCTCGTCGAGCCGATCAGCGAGGGCGGGGCGAGCGCGAGCCCGGCGCCCGAGGGCAAGTCGGCGCGGGCCGCGGCCGGTGCTCCCGGCTCGGCGTCGTCCGGGCACCCCTCGTCGTGGCGGCTGCTGGAGGGCGCGGCCGGGACGGCGGCCCTGCTGGGAGCGGGTGCGTGGGCGCTGCGGCGACGCGTGGTGCGAGGCAAGGCGGCCCGGGCCGAGGCCGCCAGGGCCAGGACTGCTCGGGCAGAAGACACCAGGGCTGAAGAGGCCAGGGCTGAAGACACCAGGGCTGAAGAGGCTCGGGCCGAGCCGGAGCCCGGTTCGGGGCCACGGCACCGCCGCTGAGACACCGGATCGAGACAGCGGCAGCCGTTCCACCGACCGGTGCGTACCCCGCGGTCCCACGCGAGGTCCACCCCCAACTCCGGTCCGGTGGAACGACTGCCGACTCCCCCCTCGGTGTGGCTACGGAACCCCCGTACTCCAAGTGTGAAGTTCTTGTGGAGGAAAGTTGAGCATATGCGGCCGACGGGCCGCAATAGTACGGACGTTGAAATTCCGTTTGTGTAACTTGAGGGGTTCGATTCCGCCCGCCCCGGGGCCGGTCCCGAGCCCTGTCCTCAGCCTCGTCCGACGTACGGCATCGCCGTCGCCAGGACCGTCGCGAACTGCACGTTCGCCTCAAGCGGCAGCTCGGCCATGTGCCGCACGGTGCGCGCCACGTCGGCCACGTCCATCACCGGTTCCGGGGCCACCTCGCCGTTCGCCTGCAGCGCCCCGGTCTGCATCCGGGCCGTCATGTCGGTGGCGGCGTTCCCGATGTCGATCTGCCCGACCGCGATCCGGTACGGCCGCCCGTCCAGCGACAGCGACTTGGTCAGGCCGGTCAGCGCGTGCTTGGTCGCGGTGTAGGCGACCGAGTGCGGTCGGGGCGTGTGGGCGGAGATGGAGCCGTTGTTGATGATCCGGCCGCCCTGCGGGTCCTGCTCCTTCATGTGCCGGTACGCCGCCTGCGCGCACAGGAACGCCCCGTTGAGGTTGGTGTCCACCACGTGCCGCCAGGCCTCGTAGGGCAGCTCCTCGACCGGCACCCCGCCCGGGCCGAACGTCCCGGCGTTGTTGAACAGCAGGTCGATGCGCCCGAACCGGTCCACGGCCGCCGCGAACAGCGCCTCCACGTCCTCGGGCCGGGACACGTCGGTGCGCACGGCGAGCGCGGGAGCCCCGGGCGCCAGCGCCGCCGTCTCCTCCAGCGTCCCGGCGCGCCGGCCGGCCAGCGCCACCGACCAGCCGGTGCGCAGCAGTTCCACGGCGACGGCCCGCCCGATGCCGGAACCGGCACCGGTCACCACGGCGATCTTCGATTGCCTGTCAGTCATGGTTCCGCAGCGTAGGCGGGAAGTCCGCGATGCGGAACGCAATGTCCGCCATACGGTTACTCGGTGACGGTGATGCTGGCCACGGCCTCCCCGCGAGCCTCCCCGGGATACCGCACCCCGACCCGCTCCCGAATCGCGTCCAGCGTCCGCATCACCGCGAGGCTGCCCGCCAGCGGCACCAGCGGCGACTCCTTCTCGCCCGCGCGCAGCGCCCGCATGACCTCCTCGGCCTCGTGCCGGAGGCTGGTGCGCGGGCCGTCGGCCGGGTCGGCGGTGAACTCCTCGGGGTCACGGCCGTCGCGGTGCAGCACGAATCGGTCGGGGTGGAAGAAACCGGACGGGATGTCGATGCGGCCGCGTGAGCCGGTCACCGAGGCGGTGACCCCGGTACCGCCGACGATCGAGCAGTGCACCGAGGCCAGCGCCCCGCTCTCCCAGGACAGCAGCGCGCCCGTCTGGAGGTCGACGCCCTCGTCGGACAGCACCGCCCGTGCCGCGACCTCGTCCGGCTCGCCCAGCAGCAGTTGCGCGAACGACACCGGATACACCCCGAGGTCCAGCAGCGCCCCGCCGCCCAGTACCGGATTCCGCAGCCGGTGCGCCGGCGGGAAGGGACCCGCGAGACCGAAGTCGGCCTGCACCGTGCGCACCTCGCCGATCGCACCGTCCGACACGAGCGCCTTCAACTTCCGGACCAGCGGATTGCAGTACATCCACATCGCCTCCATCAGGAAGCGGTCGTGCTCCCTCGCCAGCGCCACCAGTTCCTCGGCCTGGCGAAGGTTGAGCGTGAACGCCTTCTCGCACAGCACGTTCCGCCCGGCCGCCAGGCACAGCCCGGCCGCCGCCCGGTGCGCCGCGTGCGGCGTGGCGACGTACACGACGTCGATGTCCGGGTCCGCGGCCAGGGACTCCCAGTCGCCGTACGCCCGCGTGACCCCGAACCGCTCGGCGAACGCCCGGGCCGACTCCGGGCTGCGCGAGGCCACGGCGACGATCTCCGCGTCCGGCAGGTCCACCAGGTCCGCCGCGAACGCGGCCGCGATCCCGCCGGTCGCCAGGATCCCCCATCGCACGCTCTGCTCCGCCATCCCGCCCCGCCCTCGTTCATGTGTGCCACGGCAGTGTGTACGAGCTGCGAGCATAGAGGCCGATCCAGTACGAGAGGGAGGGACACATGCCCGAGCACGCGGCGGCACCGACACCGGAAACGGAGCGCCAGTCCACCACCGCACCCGCCTCGGGCGCCGCCGTCCGCCGTACCGGTCTGCTCGTCACCTTCGTGCTCGGCGGCCTCACCGCCACACCCCCGCTGGCGATGGACATGTACCTCCCGTCCCTGCCGGCGGTCACCCGCTCCCTGCACGCCTCCGCCGCCACCGTCCAGCTCACCCTCACCGCGTGCCTGGCCGGCATGGCGCTCGGGCAGCTGGTCGTGGGCCCGATGAGCGACCGCTGGGGCCGCCGCCGTCCACTGCTGACCGGCCTCGCCGTCTACCTCGTCGCCACCGCCCTGTGCGCCCTCGCGCCCACCGTCGAGGCGCTGGTCGCCTTCCGGCTCGCCCAGGGCCTGGCGGGCGCGGCCGGCATCGTCATCGCGCGGGCCGTCGTACGCGACCTCTACGACGGTGTGGCCATGGCCCGCTTCTTCTCCACCCTGATGCTGATCTCCGGGGTCGCGCCCATCGTGGCGCCCCTGATCGGCGGGCAGATCCTCCGGGTGACGGACTGGCGGGGCGTGTTCGTCGTCCTCACCGTGGTCGGGGCCGCGCTCGCCGCGCTCGTCTGGCTGCGGCTGCCCGAGACCCTGCCGCCTGCCACGCGGGTCCCCGCGCTCGAGCGGAGCCGGGAGCGGGGGAGGCACGGCGGGGGAGTGCGGCAGGCGCTGCGCTCGATGCGCGGCCTGCTCGCCGACCTGCCCTTCACCGGCTACATGCTGGCCGGCGGCTTCGCCTTCGCCGCGCTGTTCGCCTACATATCCGCCTCCCCCTTCGTCGTCCAGGAGATCTACGGCGCCTCCCCGCAGACCTTCAGCCTGCTCTTCGGCGTCAACTCGGTCGGACTGATGATCGCCGGGCAGGTCAACGGCCGGATCATGGTCGGCCGGGTCAGCCTGGACAAGGTGCTCGGCACCGGCCTCGCGATCATCGTGCTCGCCGCGACCGCCCTGCTGCTGATGACCGCGGGCACCTTCGGCGAGGTCGGCCTGGCACCGATCGCCGCCGCCCTGTTCGTCCTCATGTCCGCGATGGGCATCACCCTGCCCAACGCCCAGACCCTCGCCCTGCTGCGCACCCGGCACGCCGCGGGCTCCGCCTCCGCCCTGCTCGGCGCCACCTCCTTCCTCGTCGGAGCGGTCGCCTCCCCGCTCGTCGGCGTCGCCGGGGAGCACACCGCCGTGCCCATGGCGATCGTCCAACTGGCGGGAGCACTGGTAGCGGCGGGCTGCTTCGTGGGAATGTGCCGTCCCTGGAACACCCGTGCGGGGTCGGAGGGAGAGGACAACTGAGCGCACCCAGACTGCGCGCCGGCACACCCGAACGCGCCGGGCTCGACCCCGGGCAGCTCGGGCACCTGGCCGGCGAGGTGCTCGCCCTCACCGCCGGAGCACGCCCCTGGGCCGCCGGTGCCGTCGTCATGGCCGGACGCGGGCCCGTGATCGCCGTGGCCGAGGCCGCGGGCTGGGCGGTCCGCTACGCCTCCTACGACCCCGAGACCGACACCGGCGTCGAACTGCCGCCCGCCGCCCGGGTCCCGATGACCGTCGACACCCCGTTCGACCTGGCCTCCCTCACCAAGCTCTTCACGTCCGTCGCCGTCGTGCAGCAGATCGAGCGCGGCACCCTCGGCATGGACGCCCGGATCGGCGCCTACCTGCCCGAGTTCACCGCGGCCGCCGCGCACGGCGTCACCGTACGGCAGCTGCTCACCCACACCTCCGGGCTGCGCCCCGAACTCCCGCTGTACGACTGCCAGGACGCCACCGCCCGCCTCGCGATGCTCCGCGCGGAGGCCCCCACGTCCGAGCCCGGCCGCCCCCTCTACTCGGACCTGAACATGATCCTGCTCCAGTTCGTGCTGGAGCGGATCACCGGCCGCCCCCTCGACGTCCTGATCGAGGACGGCATCACCCGCCCGCTCGGGATGACGGCGACCGCCTTCGGCCCCTGCCCCGGCGCGGCGGCCACCGAGGACCAACGACGGCCCTGGGCCAAGGCCGACCGCGGAATGCTGCGCGGCGAGGTCCACGACGAGAACGCCTGGGCGCTCGGCGGGGTGGCGGGCCACGCCGGACTCTTCTCCACCGCCCACGACCTGGCGGTCTTCTGCCGCGCCCTGCTCGCGGGCGGCGGGTACGGTCCCGCGCGCGTCCTCGGCCCCGACTTCGTGGAACTCCTGTTCACCCCGCCGGGCCTGGGCTTCGGCCTGGACCAGCCGTGGTTCATGGGCGAGCTGGCGGGCAGGGGAGCGGCGGGGCACACGGGGTTCACGGGGACCTCGCTGGTCCTCGACCCGGCGACGGACACGTTCCTGGTGCTGCTGGCGAACACCGTGCACCCCGTACGCAGGCCGCCGGACAGCCGGCCGAGGGCGGCTGCGGCCACGCGTCTGGCGCGAGCGGTGGTCTGAGGCGCACCTCCCGGCCGCCCGGGTCGGACCCCGTGGCGGCGCCTTTCCAGCCGACCGAGACGGGATGGGGGTCCCCCACGCGAGCGCAGCCGAGCGTGGGGGAGGG
This sequence comes from Streptomyces sp. NPDC044064, assembly GCF_056434245.1. Classification (NCBI taxonomy): domain Bacteria; kingdom Bacillati; phylum Actinomycetota; class Actinomycetes; order Kitasatosporales; family Streptomycetaceae; genus Streptomyces; species Streptomyces sp. NPDC044064. The sequence goes on along the minus strand of NZ_JBWKFN010000014.1, from coordinate 83,817 downwards.
TGGGCATGGGCCGGAGGTCCGGGAGGCGGAGCCCCCGGCAAGGCCGGCACCGGCACCGGGCGCCGTAGAATCGCCGGGTGAACGACCCCGTACGCCCGGCCGAGCAACTCCGCGCCGTCCTTGCCGACCTGCTCGCGGGGCTACCGCCATCGCAAGCCGCCCGCGCCGTGGAACGGCTGATCGCCAACTACCGCGGGGCCACCCCGACCGACGCCCCGATCCTGCGCGACCGCGCCGACGTCGCCGCGTACGCCGCCTACCGCATGCCGGCCACCTTCGAGGCGGTCCGCTCGGCGCTGGAGGCGTTCGCGGACGCCGTGCCCGACTGGACGCCCGGCAGCCACGTCGACGTCGGCGGTGGCACCGGCGCCGCCACCTGGGCCGTCACCGCAACCTGGCCCGGCGAGCGCGGCGTCACCGTGCTGGACTGGGCCGAGCCCGCACTCGCCCTCGGCCGGGAGATCGCCGAAGCCAACCCCGCGCTGCGGGACGCCCGCTGGCAGCGGGCCCGGATCGGCACGGCGCTCACCCTCGACAGCGCCGACCTCGTCACGGTCTCGTACGTCCTCAACGAACTCGCCGAGGCCGACCGCACCGCCCTCGTCGACGCGGCCGCGGCCGCCGCGCAGTCCGTCGTGATCGTGGAGGCCGGCACCCCCGCCGGCTACGCCCGGGTCATCGAGGCCCGCGACCGCCTCGTCCGCGCCGGGTTCCGCATCGCCGCGCCCTGCCCGCACAGCGCCGCCTGCCCCATCGTCCCCGGCACGGACTGGTGCCACTTCTCCGCCCGGGTCAGCCGCTCCTCCCTGCACCGCCAGGTCAAGGGCGGCTCCCTGGCGTACGAGGACGAGAAGTTCAGCTACGTCGCCGCCACCCGGCTGCCCGCCGAGCCCGCCCCCGCCCGGGTGGTCCGGCGACCGCAGATCCGCAAGGGCCAGGTGCTCCTCGACCTGTGCGAGGCCGACGAACAGCTGCGCCGCACCACGGTCACCAAGCGCCACGGCGACCTCTACAAGGCGGCCCGGGACGCCGACTGGGGCGACGCCTGGCCGCCGGAGGACTCGACCGCCCGCCCGGCCGGGGCTTGTTAACGTCACCCCATGGTCAAGAAGCCCGTCCCCGACGCCACCCGCCGCAGCGAGAAGTCCCGCAGAGCGATCTACGAGGCGGCCCTCGCGCTGGTCGCCGAGGTCGGATACCCGAAGACCACGGTCGAGGGGATCGCCGCCCGTGCCGGGGTCGGCAAGCAGACCATCTACCGGTGGTGGGCGTCGAAGGCGGACGTGCTGATGGAGGCCTTCGTGGACCTCGGCGAGCAGGCGGCCCGGGCGGCGGGGCAGGAGCCGTACGTCATCCCGGACACCGGCGATCTCGCCGCCGACCTCAGGGCGGTGCTGCGGCTCACCGTCGACCAGCTGTACGACGCCCGCTTCGAGGCACCCAGCCGCGCGCTGGCCGCCGAGGGCGTGGTCAACGAACAGCTCGGCCGCGAGTTCGTCACCAAGCTCCTCGAACCCCAGCTCCAGCTGTACGTCGACCGGCTGCGCTCCGCGCAGGACAGCGGCGCGGTGCGCCCCGACGTCGACCCGCGCATCGCCCTGGAGCTGTTCGTCTCACCGCTCGCCCAGCGCTGGCTGCAGCACACCGGGCCGATCTCGTACGCGTACACGGACGCCCTGGTCGACTACGCCCTGTACGGACTCACCCCCCGCTGAGGTGCTGTGAGGCAGGTCTCGTCCGGTTCCTCCGGATCCCCGCTCCGGCCCCCCGAAGCATCGGAAGATGGGACGATAGGGCATGCTGTCCGCACACAGCGAGGCGAGGCGATAGATGAGCGGGACGTTCGGCGGCCGAACCGGCCGGCAGGGCAAACTCTCCCAGTGGCTGCGCGGACGCCGTCCGAAGGAGACCGCCGCCGGCGGCGACGACGGCCGTGAGGCCCTGCTGCTCGCCGCCGCCGCAGCGGGACTGCCCCTGGCGCCCGCCGCACACCCCACCGCCGACTACCGCTGCTCCTGCGACCGCGTCGGCTGTCCCACCCCGGCCCGGCACCCGGTGTCGTTCGCCTGGCAGACGCAGTCCACGACGGACCGCGCGCAGATCGAGCGCTGGGCCCGGCACCAGCCGCAGGCCAACTTCATCACCGCCACCGGCATGGTGCACGACGTCCTCGACGTGCCCCTGGAAGCCGGCCGGGAAGCGCTGGACCGCCTGCTCGGCGACGGTGTGGAGGTCGGCCCGGTCGCCGAGAGCGACGACGGCCGCATGCTGTTCTTCACCCTCACCCGGGGCACCCCCGAGGACGAGGACGAGTGGTGGCCCTGCGCGCTGGACTGCCACCCCGAGACCATGGACGAGCACCCGGGGCTGCGCTGGCACTGCCGAGGCTCCTACGTCCTCGTACCGCCCGCCCGGCTGCCCGGCGACGACCAGCAGGTGCGGTGGGTCCGCGGCCCGGAGCACGCGCTGACCGACCCGCTGAGCCTGCTGGAGGCGCTCACGGACGCCTGCGCCCGCCACGTCGGCACCGAGGCCGACCACGCGGGCACCGCCTGGCCGATGCGGCACTGAGCGCTCCGCCGGGAGAGGCGGGAGCTTCACGGGGCCCCTTCAGGGCGTCCTACTCGCCCTGTGCCGCCGTCAGGCCCTGCACCCGTCCCAGGACCGACACCGGGCCGCTGCCCGCCGGGTCGAGGGCGGCCTCGTTGGAGATGATCTCCAGGGTCAGCGACTGCTTGATCTCGCCCTTGGTCAGGGCCTGCACGTCCTTGTTCGGGGTCGGCACGGAGGTGCCCGCGGCGGCGGTCTGCTTCTCGTAGTGGTGCGTGGTGAAGAAGACCAGTGCCCCGCCGTCCGCCGTGCGCAGCGCGAGCGGCGCGTAGTCGCCGTGGGTCAGCGGCTCGTCGATGTACTGCCGGACCAGGCCGGGCTTCGTCGTCTGCTTCTTGCGGTCCGCGCGCAGGCCGCTGGTGTACCGGCCGTCCGCGAACACCGGGCCGGCGTTCTTCAGATAGGCCGCGTAGCCCTTGCTCAGACCGGCGGGCGGCACGGCCAGTTGTGTGGAGTCGGCGGGCACGGCCTCGGCCCAGCCGTCCTTGTCCTTCTTGAACTGCGGTACGTCACCGGCCGCGACCAGCGTCAGATAGGCCACCCGCCACGGATCGCCGAGGCCGTCACGGGTGAACACCAGCAGCCAACGGGCGTTGCTGCTCCCCAGGTTGCCCTTGGCGTCCGCGACGAACCAGCGCGGCCAGCCGGCCTTCTTCGGGATCGTGAAACGGGCGTCCGTCAGCGTGAGCTGCACATGATGCGCGTTGCCCGACGGGCTGTTGGCGTGCCCGGCCTTCAGCCGGGCGCCGTCGATGTCGGCGAGGGCGCCGGTGACATGGTCCTCGTCCAGGGAGCGGTCATAGGCCTTGTCGGCCTTGTTGTACGCGTCCGTGAACTGGGTGAGCGCCTTGGCGGCCTCGGCGCGGGTGGTGGCGGGAAGCATCTCGCGCTCCCCGTGCACCACCACACATCCGCTCGCCGTCAGTGACATGACGGACAGTGAGACCGCTATGAGCGCGTTCCGGTCACGCCTGCGGAGCCTTCGACGGCTGCGTTCCCTGGTCATGAGGTGCCTTCACCTTCCCCTTCCCGGAGGCGAACCCTACCGGGGCGAGGAAGATCGCGAGTGTCGGGACCAAGTACAGCAGCCACACCGTGACCTGGACCACGGTCGGGTCGGGCTGGAAGTTGAACACGCCCTTCAGCAGCGTGCCGTACCAGCTGTCCGGCTCGATCGTGTCGCTGATGTCGAAGGCCAGGTCCCGGATGCCCGGGATCCAGTTGGCCTCCTGCAGGTCGTGGAAGCCGTACGCGAGCACGCCCGCCGCGACCACGACCAGCATGCCGCCGGTCCAGGTGAAGAACTTCGCCAGGTTGATCTTCAGCGCGCCCCGGTAGAACAGCCAGCCGAGGACGACCGCCGTGGCGAGGCCGAGGGCCACGCCGATCAGCGGGCGCGGGGTGCCGTCGCTCGCCGCGTGCACCGAGGCCCACACGAACAGGGCGGTCTCCAGGCCCTCCCGGCCGACGGCCAGGAACGCGGTGGCGACCAGCGCGCCCGTGCCCATGGCGAGGGCCGCGTCCAGCTTGCCGTGCAGCTCGGACTTCAGGTGCCGGGCGGTGCGCCGCATCCAGAACACCATCCAGGTCACCAGGACGACGGCGACGACGGACAGCGAGCCGCCCAGCGCCTCCTGCGCCTCGAACGTCAGCTCCTGCGAGCCGAATTCGAGGGCGCAGCCGAAGCCCATGGCGATGGCGACCGCGATGCCGATGCCGATCCAGATCGGCTTCAGGGCGTCCCTGCGGTCCGTCTTGACCAGGTAGGCGATGAGGATGCAGACGACGAGCGACGCCTCCAGGCCCTCGCGCAGGCCGATCAGGTAGTTGGAGAACACCGGTTACGCCTCCTCGGAGAACAGCGTGCGGCCCCACCAGTCGTCCTTGTCCCGGACGCCGGGCGGGACGGCGAAGACGGCCGAACCCACGTGCTGGATGTACTCGTTGAGCGCGTCCTTGGCCGACAGCTGCCGCTGCAGCGGGATGAACCCCTTGCGCACGTCACGCTGGTAGGCCAGGAAGAACAGGCCCGCGTCGAGGCGGCCGAGGCCGTCCGTGCCGTCGGTGAAGGAGTAGCCGCGGCGCAGGATCGTGATCCCGTTGTTGGCGTCGGGGTGCGCGAGGCGCACGTGCGCGTCGGGCTTCATGGCCTTCAGGAACGGCTTGTCGTGCTCCTTGGCCTTGCCGACCGGGGCGCCCTCGCCCTTGTCGCGGCCGAAGACGTCCTCCTGCTCCTGCAGCGAGGTCCGGTCCCAGGTCTCGATGTTCATCCGGATGCGCCGGGCGACCAGGTACGAGCCGCCGGTCATCCACTTCGTGCCGTCGCCCTCGCCGACCCACACGAACTTCTTCAGCCGGTCCGTCTCGGTGCCCGCGATGTTGCGGGTGCCGTCCTTGAACCCCATGAGGTTGCGGGGCGTCTGGGCGTCCGGGGTCGTCGAGGAGGTCTTGCCGAAGCCGAGCTGGGACCAGCGGATGGCGACCTTGCCGAAGCCGATGCGGGCCAGGTTGCGGATGGCGTGCACGGCGACCTGCGGGTCGTCCGCGCAGGCCTGGACGCACAGGTCGCCGTCGGTGCGGGTCCCCTCGAGGTTGTCGCCCGGGAACTTGGGCAGGTCGACCAGTGCCTCGGGACGCTTGCCGGACAGCCCGAACCTGTCGAAGAACGAGGGGCCGAAGCCGATGGTGAGCGTCAGCCGCGAGGGCTTCAGGCCCAGGGCCTCACCGGTGTCGTCCGGCGGCGCCTCGGCGAGCCCGCCGTACGCGCCCTCGCCGACCGCCTTCCCGGCGGTCATCCGGCGCGCGGCCTCGGTCCAGTCCTTCAGCATCTGCACGAACTCGGCGCGGTCCTCGGTCTTCACGTCGAACGCGGCGAAGTGCAGCCGGTCCTGCACCGGCGTGGCGATGCCGGCCTGGTGGGCGCCGTGGAACTCCACGGCGGCGCCCACCTCGGCGGCGGCCGGTTCCACGTCGTTGCCCGCCTTGGCCGCAGCCACGGCACCGCCGGCCGCGGCGGCACCGAGCGCGAGGCCGGCACCACCCCAGCCGATCAGCGTCCGGCGCGAGGGGGAGGAGCCGCCCTGGCCGTCCTGGCTTTCCTGGCCGTCCTGGCTTTCCGGGGTCTCGGTCATGACGTGTCTCCCCTTACTTCACAACCGCGGCGGCGAGCTTGGACAGCGGCTCCGCGAGCGCGTTCACCGCGTCCGAGAGCTGCTTCTGCTCGGCCTTGCCGACCTTGTCGTACGAGGTGAAGTCGTACGAGTTCTTGTCCGAGCGGTACTTGTCGAGCAGCGTGTTCAGCGCCGCGAACTGCTTGTCCAGCTCGGTGGCCAGCGCGGCGTCGTTCTTCTGCGCGACCGGCTTCAGCAGCTCGTACGACTTCTGCGCGCCCTCGACGTTGCCCTTGAAGTCGACCAGGTCGGTGTGCGAGTAGCGCTCCTCCTCACCGGTGACCTTGCCGGTGGCGACCTCGTCGAGCAGCTCCTTGGCGCCGTTGGCCATGGAGGTCGGGGTGATCTCGGCCTTGCCGACCCGGCCCTGCCAGTCCTTCAGGTCGGCCACCAGCTGGTCGGCGAGGGTCTTCTCCTCGGCACCGATCTTCTTGTCCGCCCAGAGCGCCTTCTCCAGGCGGTGCCAGCCGGTCCACTTCTGACCGTCCTCCAGGCCGTCCTCGCGGACGTCGACCTTCGGGTCGATGTCACCGAAGGACTCGGCGACCGGCTCGGTGCGCTCCCAGCCGAGGCGGGAGGGGGCGTACGCCTTCTTGGCGGCCTCGACGTCGCCGTCCTTGACCGCCTTCACGAAGGTCTCGACGAGCGGCAGCGTGGCGTCGGCCTGCTCCTGGGCGTAGGCGCGGTAGTCGGCGACCGCCTTGTCCAGCTGCGGGTCGCGCTTGGCCGCCTTGCCGGAGCCGGTGACCGTGAGCTTCTGCCGGACGCCCTTGCCCTTCATGCCGGGGACGCAGGCGATCTCGTACGAGCCGGCCTTCACCTCGGCCGTCAGCGTGTACTTCGTACCCGGCCCGATGTTCTCCTTCTCGGAGACGATCCGGTCGTCCGGGAACAGGATCTCGACCTCGGTGGCCTTCGAGCCCTTGTTCTCGATCTTCAGCGTGACCTGCCCGGCCGGGACCGACTTGGCGGAGGTCTCGCACTTCGAGTCGGCGGCGGTCACCTGGATCGCGTCACCGTCCTTGGCGTCGCTCTTCGCCGTGCATGCCGAGAGGGCGGTCAGAGCGGCCACGGTGGCGGCGGCGGTGACGGTGAGTCGGACGGCTCGCATGCAGGCTCCAAGCGGGACTGGTGTGGTGAGGCTGGCCTAACTTACATGAGGCTTACCTCACCACTACCCGCCCGGGTCGTAATTCAGCTCGCACGAAAATCTCACAGGCACGGCTTGATCTCGACGTCTCAAAAGAGACCCCAAGGAAAGGTAAAGAGATAGTCAAGGGTGAGTTCGCTCGTGCCGCGATGTTTCAATTCCGGAGTGACTGATTACGACGTGCTCCGTGTGTTCTGTGCGCCGAACGGCGGCTACGGCAACGAGCTCGGTGTCGTCCGGGACGGGTCGGTGTTGCCCGAGCGGGGTGAGCGGCAGGAGCTGGCCGCGAAACTCGGGTTCAGCGAGACCGTGTTCGTGGACGACCCCGAGCGCGGGGTGATCGACATCTACACCCCCACCCTGCGCCTGCCCTTCGCGGGGCACCCGTGTGTAGGCACGGCCTGGCTGCTGGACGTGCCCGAACTGGTCACGCCCGCAGGGGTGGTGGGGGCCCGGCTGGACGGCGAGTTCAGCTGGATCGAGGCCCGCGCGGAGTGGGCGCCGCCGCGCACCCTGCGTCAGTACTCCACCGCCGCCGAGGTCGACGCCCTCGATGTACCGCCGCCCGGCGAGTGGGTCTATGCCTGGGCATGGGAGGACGAGGCGGCCGGCCGGATTCGCGCCCGCGGCTTTCCCGGGCGTGGTGACGGGATCGAGGAGGACGAGGCAACCGGTGCGGCGGCGCTGCTGCTCACCGACCGGCTCGGGCGGGCGCTGAACATCACGCAGGGCAAGGGGTCCCAGATCCTCGCGGCACCTCAGCCGCACGGATGGGTGGAGATCGGCGGGCGGGTCTTTCTGGAGCGTTAGGCGCTCAGCGGGAACTCCTCGCCCAGGGCCCGGAAGACGGCGGTGTTCAGCGCGAACGCCTGCCTGCACTCCGCCACGATGCGCTGCTTCTCCAGATCGTCCGCCGTGACGCCGTCCAGCAGGCCCCGGTAGTCACGCTTGAAGGCCGCCGGGTTGGCGATCCCCTCGAACACGTAGAAGCGGACCCCGTCGCCCTTCCGGGCGAAGCCCCACGCCTTCTCCGCCCGGTCGCGGATGATCTGCCCGCCGGAGAGGTCGCCGAGGTAGCGGGTGTAGTGGTGGGCGACGTACCCGCCCGGCCAGCGCTCGGCGCACTCCCGCACCCGGTCCGCGTACGCCCGCGTCGCCGGGAGCGGGCTCAGCCCCGCTCGCCACCCGGACCCCCGCAGATGCGCCAGGTCCCGCTCCAGCGCGGCCAGCCGGAACAACTCGGGGCGTACGAACGGTCCCGCCACCGGATCCGCCGCCAGCCGCTCGGCCGTGCTCTCCAACGCCTCGTACACGAACCACAGTTGCTCCGTGTAGCGGGCGTACGCGGTCACGCCCAGCCGGCCGCCGAGCAGGTCGCTCATGAACGTCGACGTCTCCGCCTCCACGTGCTGCTCGTGGGACGCGGTGCGGATGAGGGACGAGAACGGCTCCATGGGCTCTCCTCGGTTTGTCGACCTTCTGTCGGTAAGTTTACCGACAGGCTGTCGGTAAAACATCCGGGCAGAGAAAAGCCCGCCCCGGGGGCCGGGGCGGGCTGCGGGAGGGTGGCGGCGGTTACGGCAGGGTGAGGATCTCCGCACCCGTGGCCGTCACGACCAGCGTGTGCTCGAACTGGGCCGTCCGCCTGCGGTCCTTGGTCACGACCGTCCAGCCGTCGTCCCACATGTCGTACTCGTGCGTGCCCAGCGTCAGCATCGGCTCGATGGTGAAGGTCATGCCGGGCTGCATGACGGTCGTCGCGTGCGGGCTGTCGTAGTGCGGGATGATCAGGCCCGAGTGGAACGACGAGCTGATGCCGTGCCCGGTGAAGTCCCGTACGACCCCGTAGCCGAAGCGCTTGGCGTACGACTCGATGACCCGGCCGATGACATTGATCTGCCGGCCCGGCCGGACCGCCTTGATCGCCCGGTCGAGTGACTCCCGGGTCCGCTCCACCAGCAGCCGCGACTCCTCGTCCACGTCACCCACGAGGTACGTGGCGTTGTTGTCGCCGTGCACCCCGCCGATGTACGCCGTCACGTCCAGGTTGACGATGTCGCCGTCGTTGAGGACCGTCGAGTCCGGGATGCCGTGGCAGATGACCTCGTTGACCGAGGTGCACAGCGACTTCGGGAAGCCGCGGTAACCGAGCGTGGACGGGTATGCCCCGTGGTCGCACATGTACTCGTGGGCCACCCTGTCCAGCTGGTCGGTGGTGACACCCGGCGCGATGATCTTCGCGGCCTCCGCCATCGCCTGCGCGGCGACACGGCCGGCGACGCGCATCGCCTCCACGGTCTCGGGGGTCTGCACCTCCGGTCCGGTGTACGGCGTCGGCGCGGGCTTGCCGACGTACTCGGGGCGGCGGATGTTTCCGGGTACCGAACGGGTGGGAGACAGCTCCCCTGGTACGAGCAGCGACTGGCCAGACATGCCAGCGAGTCTAACCAGCGGGCATGGGGGAACATGTCCGTGGCGAGAGGAGCTGTTCATGCCCCTGTTCAAGAAGCGCACCGTCGGCAAGCCGGGCGAGTGGTACTACTGCCTGGAGCACAAGAAGGTCGAAGAGGGCCCGGAGTGCCCGGGCAAGGACCGCTTCGGGCCGTACGCCTCCCGGGAGGAGGCCCAGCACGCGATGGACACGGCGGCCGAGCGCAACCTGGAGTGGGACACCGACCCCCGCTGGCACGACGCCTCGGCACGCGGTGACCAGGACGCCGGCCAGGACTGATCACATCTGCGTGGGTGCGGCGGCGGTGCGCTGCGCGCGCAGCCGCACCGCGTGCTCGTTGGTCCGGGCGTCGTAGGTCATCAGCCCCGGCAGACACAGGGCCAGCAGCCCCATCGCGCCCACGCACAGCAGTCCGCCCGACCACACGGACGTGCGTACGCCCGCCCACGCGGCGACCCCGCCCGAGCGGACCTGGCCCAGCGTCGGGCCCACCGAGTACGACAGCAGTTCGATGCCGGCGAGGCGGCCGCGCAGCTCGTCGGGGATCGTCTGGTTCCACATCGCGGCCCGGAAGACCCCGCTGACCATGTCGCAGCCGCCGGCGACGGTCAGGAGCAGCAGCACCAGCCACACGTTGCCGACGACCCCCGCCCCCGCCACCGCCACACCCCACAACGCGGCCGCCAGCACCACCATGCGTCCGTGCGCGTGCACCCGGGAGGTCCAGCCGCTGGTCAGGCCCACCACCATCGCGCCCAGCGGGACGCTCGCGTACATCAGGCCGAGCGCCCACTCGGCGTGCAGCTCATCGGCGAGGAACGGCAGGACGGCGAGGGGCATGGCCAGGAACATCGCGGCGAGGTCGACGACGTAGGTGCCGAGGAGTTCCTTGCGGCTCCAGGCGTAGCGGGCACCTTCGGCGATGGCCCGCAGATCCGGCTTCGCGGCCTCGTGGGCCGCGGGGGAGGGGGCGATGCGGACGATGAAGAGCAGGGACACGGCGAACGTCAGCAGGTCGGCGGTGTAGGCCCAGCCGAGGCCCGCGTAGGCGACGACCACACCCGCGATCGCCGGGCCGGCCACCCCGCCGACCGTCCAGCGCAGGGAGTTCAGGGAGGACGCCGCGGGCAGGTCGTCGTGGGCGACGATCCGGGGGAGCAGGGAGTCCAGGGCGGGGCGCTGCACCGAGACCAGGGCCGAGGAGAGGGCGGCGACCAGGTAGAGCGGCCAGACCGCGGGGCCGGGCAGCAGGGCGTTGACCAGCAGGGCGGCGCTGAGGATGCCCTGGCCGGCCTCCGACCACACGATCAGCTGCCGCTTGTCGAGCGCGTCTGCGAGGGCGCCGCCGTAGAGGCCGAAGACGATGAGGGGGATCAGCTCCACTGCTCCGATCGCGCCCACGGCCGCTGCCGAGCCGGTGAGGTCCTTCAGTTGGACCGGCAGGGCGACGAAGGTCAGGAAGCTGCCGAAGTTGCTGATCAGACCGGATGCCCAGAGTCTGCGGAAGTCGGCGGAGGCCTTCCAGGGGGCGAGGTCGGGGAGGAGAGCTGAAGCCACTCGGGCATGCTCGGCTCGGGGGAGGCCCGGGGCAACTTCTTTTCTCACCAGGGAGCAGCAGGCTCTCACCAAGGAGCAGCAGGCGGTGCCGTGAGAATCTCCGCCAGCCTCGACAGACGGTCGCGGAAACCCCGGCGCACCCTCAGAGAGCCTCCGTTCTCGCCGGCCGCAGCGCTCACCAGGTGCTGCACGCTGTCCAGGTCCAGCTCCGCCCCCTCCGGCACGGCCAGCGTGTCGTGGGCCATCGCGGACAGCTCGGGCCCGCCCGCGCCGAGCGCCAGCACCGTGACCCCGGCCCGCCGGGCCGCGTGCACCCGCTCCAGCAGCTCCGCCGGCTCCTCGGGGGCGACCACGAGCAGGGTCTCGCCCCGCCGCGCCTCCTCGATCCGGCCGGGTCCGACAGCGAGGTGCGCGGGATCGGAGGGACGCGCGTGATGTCGTACGAGGGTCGGAGCCAGCTCGGGAGTGCCGGACCAGGCCGCCTCGTCCACCAGATGCGCGGCCAGATGCCAGGGCTCGTACTCGGGCGTGCCCACCAGCAGCAGCCCGCCCCCGTGCGCCACCACGGAGCCGCGCAGCATGCCCGCGAACCGCCGGGTGGCCCCCAACCACTCGGTCCCGGCGAGTACTTCACGCAGCAGCGCGACCCGTACGGCGTCCATGCGACCGCATCCTGCCCCAACCGGTCACTCGTGACGCGGTGTTCACCCCGAATTCGCCCAACCTGGGGATGTTGACGGCCCGTCACCGCCCGTTTCCGTGTGAGGAGCCGCATCATGACCGACGTGTCCGTCCCCTTCCGCGCCGGCCAGGAGGGCTACGCCGGCTTCCGCATCCCGGCCGTCGTCGCCACGAACAAGGGCACGCTGCTCGCCTTCTGCGAGGGGCGGGTCGACTCCGCCGCCGACCACGGGCACATCGACATCGTGCTGAAGCGGTCCACGGACGGCGGCCGTACCTGGGGCCCGCTGCGGGTCGCCGCGAGCAACGGGAAGAACCTCGCCGGAAATCCCGCCCCGGTCGTCCTCGACACCGGCCGCATCCTGCTGGTGCACGTGCGCGCCGCGGCCGGTGCCACCGAGGCCGACATCCTGCGCGGCCGGATCGGCGACGCCGACGGCCGTCGGGTGTGGGTGCAGCACAGCGACGACGACGGCGCGACCTGGTCCAGGCCGAAGGAGATCACCGCGCAGGTGAAGAAGCCCGGCTGGCGCTGGTACGCCACCACCCCCGGTCACGCCCTCCAGCTCCGCTCCGGCCGAGTGCTCGTCCCCGGCAACCACACCCTGCCGCCGACCGGCACCGACACCGGCGCCGAGGCCAGGTACAACAGCGGCCACTGCCTGCTCAGCGACGACCGCGGCGAGACCTGGCACCTCGGCTACCTGGACGAGAACACCGACGGCTACATCAACGTGAACGAGACCACCGCCGCCGAACTCCCCGACGGCCGCGTCTACTTCAACACCCGCAACGACTCGCCCGCGCCCGGCAACCGGGCCGACGCCCACTCCAGGGACGGCGGCAGGACGCTGGTGAAGCCCTTCCGCCCGCAGGCCGGGCTCACCACCCCGGTCTGCGAGGCCTCCGTCCTGCAGCTCCGCGACCCCGACCTGCTGCTCTTCTCCGCCCCGGCCGACCCCGCCGCCCGCGCCCTGATGACCATCCGCGCCTCCGCCGACGGCGGCACGACCTGGCGCAAGGCCCTCTCCGTGGACGGCCTGCCCGCCGCCTACTCCGACCTGGTCCGCGTCGACCGCGGCACCGTCGGACTCCTCTACGAGACAGGGGACTTCAGCGCCTACGAGACCATCACCTTCCGCCGGGTACCCGTGACGCGGCTCACCTGACCCGGTGCCGTCCGCCGCACGCACGTAGAGTCGGCCCATGACCTCTACCGACAGCGCACAGACTCCCGCGAAGGCTCCCGCCAAGGACCCCTGGGACCTGCCCGACGTCTCCGGGCTGGTCGTCGGCGTGCTCGGCGGCACCGGCCCGCAGGGCAAGGGCCTCGCCTACCGGCTCGCCCGGGCCGGCCAGAAGGTGATCATCGGCTCGCGCGCCACCGAGCGCGCCCAGGCCGCCGCGGAGGAGCTGGGGTACGGCGTCGAGGGCGCCGACAACGCCGAGACCGCCCGCCGCAGTGACATCGTGATCGTCGCCGTACCGTGGGACGGCCACGGCAAGACGCTGGAGTCCCTGCGCGAGGAGCTGGCCGGCAAGCTCGTCGTCGACTGCGTGAACCCGCTGGGCTTCGACAAGCAGGGCGCCTACGCGCTGAAGCCGGAGGAGGGCAGCGCGGCGCAGCAGGCCGCCGCTCTGCTGCCGGACTCCCGGGTCGCCGCCGCCTTCCACCACCTGTCGGCCGTGCTGCTCCAGGACCCGGACATCGAGGAGATCGACACCGATGTGATGGTGCTCGGCGAGGCGCGCGCCGACGTGGAGATCGTCCAGGCGCTGGCCGGGCGCATCCCCGGCATGCGCGGCGTCTTCGCGGGCCGCCTGCGCAACGCCCACCAGGTCGAGTCGCTGGTCGCGAACCTGATCTCCGTCAACCGCCGGTACAAGGCACACGCCGGGCTCCGCGTCACGGACGTCTGAGGGCATGGGGGACACTGTTCGTCGTAGCAGTGTCCCCCGCAAGGAGCCGACCCCCATGCCCCGCATCGCCCTCTACACCCTCGCCGTGTGCCTCCTGGCCGTCGCCGCAGCGGTCGTCTCGTTCGTCCAGGGCAGCTGGCTGGGGATCGTCTGGGTGCTGCTGGCGGGTCTGTCGTCCAACATGACCTGGTACTACGTCAAGCGCGGCCGGGCCGCCGCGGCGCAGCAGAAGTCGGTCACGGGCTGATCGTGCAGATCTCCGGGGTGCCGCGCCAGAAGCGGTAGAGCTCCTGGCCGCAGTAGCGGTTGAAGTCGTCGATGCCCAGACCGCGCAGGATCGTGTCGATCACGTCGAAGAACACGCTGTTGATCGACGGCACCCACAGCAGCGCGAACACGAACAGCAGCCCGAACGGCGCGAACGGCTCCACCTGCCGCTTCACCTGGTACGACAGCCACGGCTCGATCACCCCGTACCCGTCCAGGCCCGGCACCGGCAGGAAGTTCAGGATCGCCGCCGTCACCTGGAGCAGGGCGAGGAACGCCAGCGCGTACCGGAAGTCGCGGGGCACCCCGTCCAGCGCGTGCAGCCAGAAGGGCGCCGTGCACACCGCCGCGAACAGCACGTTGGTCAGCGGGCCCGCCGCCGAGATCAGGCTGTGCCGCCAGCGGCCCCGGATGCGGCTCCGCTCGATGAAGACCGCACCGCCCGGCAGGCCGATCCCGCCCATGATCACGAACAGCACCGGGAGCACGATGCTCAGCAGCGCGTGCGTGTACTTCAGCGGGTTCAGCGTCAGGTAGCCCTTCGCGCCGACCGTGATGTCCCCGCTGTGCAGGGCGGTGCGCGCGTGCGCGTACTCGTGCAGGCACAGGGAGACGATCCAGGCCGCCGTCACGAACAGGAACACCGCGATACCCGGCTGCTCGGCGAATCCGGTCCAGGTGGCCCAGCCGGTCACCGCCGTGACGGCCAGGATCCCGACGAACACGGGGCTGATCCGGCGCTCGCCGTGGCGGGTGGTGGCGGTCGTCATGAGCGGCTCCTGTGGGCGGGTACGGTCGGGAGGCCGACCGTACCGGCCGGGGACTCGCCAGGAAAACGTCTCGCGGTGGCCGTCCGGTTCCTGGAGGGTGGGGGAATGGCAGTGATGAAGGTGTTCTACGAGGACTGGCAGATGGAGTGCTGCGGAAAGCCCTTCAGCGTGGGCCAGGAAGTCGGCTGGCGGCTGGTCGCCGTCGACGAGGCCGAGGACGAGGCCGGGAACGGCCACTGGCAGGGCGCCGAGGCATGGGTGGAGAACCACGGGGGTCCGAAGCACGAGACCGTCGGCCGCGTGCGCTCCATCGACCTGGTCCACCAGGAGTACGCCGCCCACCACGACCCGCGCGCCACCGAACCCGTCGGCCTGGCCGACGTGGCGCCCGGCACGGTGGTCTTCCGCTCGACGGGGCGCAGTCTGGAGCCGGTGCCCGGCGCACGGACCCTGGAGCCCGTCGACAGCTGCCCGAGGTGGTTCGGCGACTTCGAGGAGGAGGAACAGCCTCCGCGCCGGGTTCCCTACCGCGTGCGCCGCGCCGTAGGCGTCCTCGTCACCCTGGAGATCCCGGACGGCCCCTGAGGTCCCGGGCGGCACGCCGCCTGAACCCGGTGACCCGTACCGACCGTTCCGGAGACAATGAACCCCGTGCGCTACCGCCTCCTCGGCCCCACCCAGGTCCTCCGCCCCGACGGCACGCCCGTCCCGGTCGGCGGGGCGCGCCTGCGTGCCCTGCTGAGCGTGCTCGCGCTGCGGGCCGGCCGGACCGTCCCGACCGACCTGCTGGTGGACGAGGTGTGGGGGGCCGAGCCGCCCGCCGACGCCACGGGCGCGCTGCAGGCGCTGGTCGGCCGGCTGCGCAGGGCCCTCGGCGCCGACGCGGTCGCCTCCGCCGAGGGCGGCTACCGGCTCTCCGCCGCCCCCGACGACATCGACCTGGGCCGGTTCGACCGGCTGACCGGCGAGGGCCTGGGCGCCCTGGCCGACGGCGACCCCGCCAAGGCCGCCGCCGTCCTGGACGACGCGCTCGCCCTGTGGCACGGCCCCGCCCTCGCCGACCTGCCCGACCACACGGCCGACGCGGCCCGCTGGGAGACCCGCCGCCTGGACGCCCTGCGCGCCCGGCACACCGCCGCCCTCGCCCTCGGCCGGGCCGAGCAGTCCCTGCCCGAGCTGGCCGCGCTGTGCGACAGCCATCCCCTGGACGAGCCGCTCCAGGCACTGCGGCTGCGCGCACTGCGCGACGCGGGCCGCCCGGCCCAGGCGCTGGCCGCCTACGAGGACGTACGACAGCTCCTC
Source organism: Streptomyces sp. NPDC044064 (assembly GCF_056434245.1). NCBI lineage: Bacteria > Bacillati > Actinomycetota > Actinomycetes > Kitasatosporales > Streptomycetaceae > Streptomyces > Streptomyces sp. NPDC044064. The sequence continues at coordinate 67,938 of NZ_JBWKFN010000014.1, read as the reverse complement.
GCGGACCGGCTCGGCTCCGACCCCGGCCCCGAACTGCGCGCCCTGCACACCGAACTGCTCACCGAGACCGAGCCGGAACCGCAGCCCGCGCCGCCCGCCGCCCTCGGCAACCTGCCCGCCCGGCTCACCTCCTTCGTCGGCCGGGAGGCCGACATCGCGGCCATCGGCGCCGACCTCGCGGCCGCCCGGCTGGTCACCCTGCTCGGGCCCGGCGGAGCGGGCAAGACCCGGCTGTCCCAGGAGGCCGCCGAGGCCGTACGGCACACCGCCCGGGACGGGGTGTGGCTGGCCGAGCTGGCACCCGTCGACGACCCGGACGCCGTACCGCAGGCCGTGCTGACCGCGATCGGCGCCCGCGAGACCGTGCTGCACGGCGCCGGCGTCGAGGCCATGCGCGCGATCACCGACGTGGACGACCCGGTCGACCGGCTCGTGGAGTACTGCGCCCGCCGCCGGATGGTGCTGATCCTCGACAACTGCGAGCACGTCGTCGAGGCGGCCGCCCGGCTGGCCGAGCGGCTGCTGGCCCGCTGCCCGCAGCTGACCGTGCTCGCCACCAGCCGCGAACCGCTCGGCGTGCCCGGGGAGTTGGTGCGGCCGGTGGAGCCGCTGCCCGAACCGGTCGCGCTGCGGCTGTTCGCCGAGCGAGGTGCGGCGGGCCGGCCCGGCTTCCGCCTGGAGGAGGACCCCGAGGCCTGTGCCGAGATCTGCCGGCGGCTCGACGGTCTGCCCCTCGCCATCGAGCTGGCGGCCGCCCGCCTGCGCATGCTGACCCCGCGCCAGATAGCCGGCCGGCTGGACGACCGCTTCCGGCTGCTCACCAGCGGCAGCCGCACCGTGCTGCCCCGCCAGCAGACCCTGCGCGCCGTCGTGGACTGGTCCTGGGACCTGCTCGACGCGGACGAGCGGGACGTCCTGTGCCGGCTGTCGCTCTTCGCGGGCGGCTGCGACCTCGCCGCCGCCGAGGGCGTGTGCGGCCCGGCCGCCCTGGACGCGCTCGGCTCCCTGGTCGACAAGTCCCTGGTCGTGGCCTCCCCGTCGGCGGACGGCGGGATGCGTTACCGGCTGCTGGAGACGGTCGCCGAGTACGCGGCCGAACGGCTGGACGAGACCGGCCGCCGGACCGGGGCCGAGCGCGCCCATCTGACGTACTACCGCGAACTCGCCCGCACCACCGACCCGTTGCTGCGCGGCAGCGAACAGCGCGCCGCCATCGCCAGGTTCCAGCTGGAGTACGAGAACCTGCGCACCGCCCTGCGGCACGCCGTCGCCCTCGGCGACGAACAGGAGGCGCTCAGCCTGGTGCTGTCCCTGGTCTGGTACTGGCAGATGCGCGACCTGCGCATCGAGTGCCGCACCTGGAGCGAGGAGGCCATGGCTCTCGGCCCCGACCCGTTCGCCGAGCCGGTCCGCCCCGCCCTCCCGGTCTGGGAGCGCTGCACCGACACCCCGCCCCCGTTCACCGGCGAACTCCTCGCCGAGGCCCGGCGCGGCGTCCACCTCGCCCATCTGGCCTGCATGGACACCGAGATCAACAGCTGGCAGACCCCCGAGGCCCAGGCCAAGCTGCGGGTCATGGCCCAGGTGTACGAGCCCGGCCTGCCGCAGACCTGCCGCGCCCCGGGCGCCATATGGTTCTACGCCGTCATCCTCACCGACGGCGCGGACCGGATGCGCACGATCTCCGACGCCACCATACAGACCTGCCGGGACACCCCCGGCTTCGAGTGGGAGCTGGCCGGCGCCCTGCAGCTGCGCGCCAACCTGCTGGCCAACCGCACCGCCTGGGCGGGCGACGCGACCCGCGACGCCGACGAGGCCCTGGAGATCTACGGCCGCCTCGGCGACCAGTGGGGCATCGCCGAGGCGCTGTCCGCGCGCGGCGAGGCCAACGAACGCAAGGGCGCCTACCGCGCGGCCGCCGCCGACTACGAGGCGGCCAACGCCCACGCCGAACGGCTCGGCGCCCGCGCCCAGATGGCCGTGCTCAGCGCCCGGCTCGGCAGCGTGCTCCTGGAGGCGGGCGAAGCCGAACGCGGCGAGCGCATGCTGCGGGACGTCATCGCCCACCAGGAGGGCGCCGTCAACGAGGCGATGCCGGCCGCCCGGCTCTTCCTCGCCGCCTGGCTCGGCCTGACCGGGCGCACCGCGGAGGCGCGCGAGCAACTCCGGCTGCTGCGCGAGGAATTCACGATCGCGCACTTCGTCGTCTTCGACGCCATGATCCTCAGCCAGGAGGCCTGGCTGGACGCCCTCGACCGCCGCTCCGAGGAGTCCCTGGACCGCGTCCGCACGGCGTTGCAGCGCGCCGACGACCCGCTGTCCCAGGTGGTCACCCCGCATCTGGGGTCCATCTGCCTCACCATCGGGGCGATGGCCCTGGCCGGCGTGGACGGCGGTACCCGCGCCGCGGACGCCGCCCGCGCTCTGGCCGCAGCGGACGCCCTGCTGCCGGCCGAGCACGTCTCCTCCGCCCTGGAGCGCCGGACGTACGAGATGACCGAGTCCCGGATCCGCGAGACGCTGGAGGGCCCCGCTTACGCGGCCGCGTACGCCGAGGGCGGTGGCCTCTCCCTCGCGGAGGCCACCGCCCTGCTGTGAGCCGCTGAGCGTCGGCTCTTCGTGCGTCTGCTCTCGGTACGTCAGCTCTTCGTGCGGAACTTGTGGATCGCGACCGGGGCCATCACCGCGGTGAGGCCGGCCGACCAGACCAGGGTCACCCACAGACCGTGTGCGACCGGGCCGCCGACCATCAGGCCGCGCGCCGCGTCCGCCAGGGCGGACAGCGGGTTGTAGTCCGTGAAGTTCTGCAGCCAGCCCGGCATCGAGCGGGTCGGCGCGAAGATCGACGAGCCGAACTGCAGCGGCATCAGCACCAGGAAGCCCATGGCCTGCACGGACTGCGCGCTCTTCATCATCACGCCGAGGGTCAGGAACACCCACATCAGGGCCGAGCCGAACAGCGCGGACAGGCCCACCGAGGCGAGCAGCCCCGGCCAGTTGGTGATGTGGAAGCCCACCAGCACACCGACGATCATCAGCACGACGGTGGCGAAGAGCATCCGCATCAGCTCCACCGCGATCTTGGCGAACAGCACGGAGCCGCGCCCGATGGGCAGGGACCGGAAGCGGTCCATGACACCGGAGTTGAAGTCCTGGTTGAAGCCCGTGCCCACGCCCTGGGCCATGTTCATGCCCATCATGGCCATCAGGCCGGGCACGACGTACTGCACGTACCGCTCCTGACCGCCGCCCAGGGACTGCCCGATGGAGCCGCCGAAGACGTACACGAACAGCAGGGTGAAGATGACCGGGAACAGGATGGCGTCGAACATCGACTCCGGGTCCTGCCGGATCCACAGCAGGTTGCGGCGGACGAGCGCGCCGGTGTGGCGCAGGTGGGCGCGCAGCGGGATGGGCGTGTCGCCCTTTGCAGCCGTGGCGGCCGGGGTGAGGGTGGCGGCGGTCATACGGCGACCTCTTCGCGGGTCTCGGCGGGCGTGGCGTCCTGCGGGGCACCGGCACGGTGGCCGGTGAGGGAGAGGAACACCTCGTCCAGGCTGGGCAGTTCGGTGGTGATGGAGGAGATCGTGATGCCGCGCGCGGTGACCGCGCCGACCACGGCGGTCAGCTGCTCGTCGCTGAGGATCGGCACCAGCAGCGTCCCGGACTCGGGGTCCACGGTGGTGGCCGCGAGCCCGGTGATGCCCAGCTCGTCCAGCATGGCGGCGAGGGGCCGCAGCTGCAGCGGGTCCAACGGCCGCACTCGAAGCGTGCGTCCGCCGACCCTGGCCTTCAGTTCCTCGATGCCGCCGTTCGCGATGACCTTCCCGCGGTCCACGACGGTCAGCTCGGAGGCGAGCTGCTCGGCCTCCTCCATGTACTGGGTGGTGAGCAGCACGGTGACGCCCTCACCGACCATCGCCTTGACCTCGTCCCACACCTCGTTGCGGGTGCGCGGGTCGAGTCCGGTGGTCGGTTCGTCGAGGTACAGGACGGCCGGCCGGCCGATCATCGAGGCGGCCAGGTCCAGCCGCCGCCGCATACCGCCGGAGTACGTGCTCGCCGGGCGCCGGGCGGCCTCCGTCAGCGAGAACCGCTCCAGCAGTTCGTCGGCGCGGGCGCGGGCGTCCTTGCGGGAGAGGTCGAGCAGCCGCCCGATCATGTAGAGGTTCTCCCAGCCGGGCAGCTTCTCGTCGACCGAGGCGTACTGCCCGGTCAGGCCGATGACCCGGCGCAGCTGCCGGGGCTGCCGTACGACGTCGTAGCCGGCCACGGTGGCCTGCCCGGCGTCCGGCGTGATCAGGGTGGAGAGGATTCGTACGAGGGTGGTCTTCCCGGCGCCGTTCGGCCCGAGCACCCCCATCACGGTGCCCTCCCGCACATCCAGGTCGACCCCGTCCAGCGCCTTGGTCTCGCCATAGTGCTTGACCAGTCCCCGTACCGTCACGGCGTGGCTTGCGCCGGCGGGGTTGTGTTCGATTCGCGTCATGCGGAAGACAGTGCCAGGCCCCACCGACAAACCACCGACGGTCCGCCGACAGCCACCGACAACACCCCGACAACCACAGCCACCATCAATTGAGCAACCACAACGGCGAGCAACCACCTACGCGAGAGCGGCGCCGGTTTAGGCGCAAAATAGGGACAGCCCGCCGACGGGGGAAGATCGGCGGGCTGTCCGGGGTGTTGCCGCAGTGGCTAATGGACGGAGTGCTCCTCCAGCGGGAACGTTCCGCCGACGACGTCCTCGGCGAACGCCTTCGCCGCGTTGCCCATGACCTCACGCAGGTTCGCGTACTTCTTCACGAACTTCGGGACGCGGCCGGACGTCAGCCCGAGCATGTCGGTCCACACCAGCACCTGCGCGTCCGTCTCCGGCCCGGCGCCGATGCCCACGGTCGGGATGTGCAGTACCCGCGTCACCTCGGCCGCCAGCTCCGCCGGAACCAGCTCCAGCACCACCGCGAACGCGCCCGCGTCCTGGACGGCCTTCGCGTCGCGCAGCAGCTGCGCCGCCGCCTCCTCGCCCCGGCCCTGTACGCGGTAGCCCATCGCGTTGACGGACTGCGGGGTCAGCCCGATGTGCGCCATCACCGGGATGCCGGACTCGACGAGGAGCCGGATCTGCTCGTGCGAGCGCTCGCCGCCCTCCAGCTTGACCGCTCCGACGCCCGCCTCCTTCACCAGCCGGGTCGCCGAGCGCAGCGCCTGCACCGGGCCCTCCTGGTACGAGCCGAAGGGCAGGTCGCCCACGATCAGAGAGCGCTGGGTGCCGCGTACGACGGCCGCCGACAGCATGGTCATCTCGTCGAGGGTGACGGGCACGGTGGTCTCGTACCCGAGGTGACAGTTGCCCGCCGAGTCGCCGACCAGCATCACCGGGATCCCGGCCTCGTCGAAGACCGACGCGGTCATCGCGTCGTAGGCGGTGAGCATGGGCCACTTCTCGCCGCGTTCCTTGGCGAGGGCGATGTCGCGGACGGTGATGCGGCGGGTGCCCTTCCCCCCGTACAGCGCATTGCTGCCGTCGGAAGGCTTGTTCTGGGCAGCCGAAAGCTGCGTCATGGCAACGGCTCCTTCAGTCATCTCGAGGCGCCCTGACGGCGTCCCCGGATCGGTTCCATGGTGGCACCTCGTGCCAGCGAGGGCCAGAGGAGCCCCCTGTGATCCCTTCGGCGGGTCACGGCCCCGACACCGCTGTGTAAGGCCTCGGTAAAGAAATAAGATACGAGACGGTTCCGTATCGGAATGATCGTAGGCTCGGAGGCATGACAAGTTCCGTCCCTGCCCCCCGGATACCGGAAGCGGTACACCGGCGCCGATGGGCGATCCTCGGCGTGCTGATGCTGAGCCTGCTCATCGTGGTGCTCGACAACTCGATCCTGAACGTCGCGATCAAGACCATCTCCACTCCGGCGCCCACCGGCCTCGGCGCCACCCAGAGCGAGATCGAGTGGGCGATCAACGCCTACACCCTGGTCTTCGCCGGCCTGCTGTTCACCGCCGGCCTCATCGGCGACCGCCTCGGCCGCAAGAAGGTCCTGCTCGGCGGCCTCGTCGTGTTCGGCATCGGCTCGGCCCTGGCCGCCGAGTCCGGCTCCCCGAACCAGCTGATCGCCTACCGCGCTCTGATGGCCCTCGGTGCCGCCTTCGTGATGCCCGCCACCCTCGCCGTGCTCATGAACGTCTTCGAGCGCGAGGAGCAGCCCAAGGCCATCGGTATCTGGGCCGGCGGTGTCGGCCTCGCCATCGCCATCGGCCCGATCACCGGCGGCGCCCTGCTCGACCACTTCTGGTGGGGCTCGGTCTTCCTGATCAACGTGCCGATCGTGATCATCGCGCTCGCCCTGATGGTGTGGCTCGTGCCCGACTCGCGCGACCCCCGGCCCGGGCGGCTCGACCCCGTCGGCGTGGTCCTGTCCGTCGTCGGCCTGGTCCTGCTGGTCTACGGCATCATCAAGGGCGGCGAGCTGGCCGACTTCACCGACGCCAAGGTACTGGCGACCATCATCGCCGGTCTCGCCGTGCTCACCGGCTTCGTGATCTTCGAGAAGCGCAGCGACCACCCGTCGCTGGACGTCACCTACTTCAAGAACAAGGTGTTCTCGTCCGCCATGGCCGCCATCGCGCTCGTCTTCTTCGCGCTGATGGGCGTGACGTTCTTCTCGGTCTTCTACATGCAGAGCGTCCGCGGCTACTCGCCGTTCCAGTCCGGTCTGATGATGCTGCCGCTGGCCGCCGCCCAGATGATCTTCGCGCCGCGGGCCCGGCTGCTGGTCGACCGGTTCGGCAACAAGGCCACGACCACCGCGGGCCTGGTGCTGATCGCGGCGACGCTGGCCGCGTTCTCCTCCTTCGAGGCCGACACGCCGATCTGGGTGCTGGAAGTCGTCTTCTTCCTCATGGGCACCGGCATGGCGCACATCATGACGCCGACCTCGGTCGTCATCATGCAGGCCCTGCCCCGCGAGAAGGCCGGCTCCGCCTCCGCGCTCAGCAACACCTTCCGCCAGGTCGGCGGCGCCCTCGGTATCGCCGTCCTCGGCTCGGTGCTCTCCACCTCGTACCGCAACGGCATCGAGGGCAAGCTCGGCCTGCTGCCGCCCGGCCTCCGGGACACGGCGGGCGAGTCCATCGAGGCCACGCTCGGCGTCGCCGAGAAGCTCGGCGCGCAGGGCAAGGTCCTCGTCACCCCTGCCAACGACGCCTTCCTGCACGCCATGCACATCACCGCCCTGTGCGGTACGGGCGTGGCGCTCATCGGCGCCCTGGTGACGGCCCTCTTCCTGCCCGGCAAGCCGTCGGCCGGTCAGGAGGACAAGAAGGAGCAGGAATTGGTCGTAGCCGCTGAATGACCGAAACCGACGGGTCCACGGGGGAAGGAGGGTGTTGCGGGAGAATTCCCGCAGCACAGTGAAAGGACGGACGAGTGAGCCTTGCCGACAGCCGGCCGCGACCGGACGGGCCCGTGCGGGGCCGCCCGCGCAGTGAGGCCGTGGAACGCGCCATCCTGGAGGGCGTCGTGAAGCTCCTGGAGGACGGCGTGCCCCTTGCCGAGCTCTCCATCGAGCGCGTCGCGCGCACGGCCGGGGTCGGCAAGGCCACCATCTACCGCCGCTGGAGCGGAAAGGAGGAGCTGTTCGTCGACGTCGTGCGCGCCGCCGAACCCCCCGACCCCGTACTCCCCGGCACCTGTCTGCGCGACGACCTGATCGTGCTGCTGGAATCCCTGCGCCAACGCGGCCTCGCCAGCCGCTCGTCGGCGATCCTGCACAACGTGTACGCCCAGATGAAGAGCAGCCCCAAGATCTGGGCGGCCTACCACGCCGGCGTCATAGCGCCCCGGCGCGCCCTCTCCCTGGAAGTGCTGCGCCGCGCGCGGCAGAGCGGCGAACTCCGGGCGGACGTCGACCTGGAGCTGGCCAACGACATGTTCATGGGCCCCATGCTCGTGCGCTCCGTCATGCGCCCGGACGACGACCTGCCGGAGGGGCTCGCGGAACAGATCGTCGACACGGTCCTGGAAGGCCTACGACCCGTCAGCTCGACAGGCTCGTAGCACGTATGTGCACGTTTCGTCACAGACCACGCCGGTCCTGGGGGTAACCGGAACCCCGGGCACCGACTCGTTCGTCCTCGTCTTCCGTACGGCCGCCATGGGACGGCGGGAACGGGGTCGATCATCCCCTAGGGTCGGATGAACACAGGGGAACGACGGTGTGCACGGCAGGCAGTGAGGCAGACGGTATGGCGCAGCAGGCGTACATGACGGAGACGGACAACGGCGGCTCGGGGCCCGAGCGACCGGGATCCCGGCTTCGGCGCCTGATGCACCGGCTCTTCGGCGGCTGGCGCGGCGATCCACGCATCTGGCGCCGGGGCATCGTCCTCGCCGTCCTCGCGCTGCTGCTCGCGCTGGTGATGCTGCTGCACTCGCACATCCCCAACCGGGTGGGCAACCTGGGCAGCCTCACGGAGACCTTCCTGCCCTGGCTGGGGCTGGCCATCCCGGTCCTGCTGGTCCTCGGCGTGCTCCGGAAGTCGGCGACCGCCCTGCTCACGATCCTGCTCCCGGCGATCGTGTGGCTGAACCTCTTCGGCGGGCTGCTCGCCGACAGGACGGGCACCGGCGGCGATCTCATGGTGGCCACCCACAACGTGAACGCCGACAACCCCGACCCGGCCGCGACGGCCCAGGACGTCGCTGCCTCCGGGGCCGACCTGCTGGCGCTGGAGGAACTGCCCGCGTCCGCCGTCCCGGTGTACGAGAAGGCGCTCGCGTCGACGTACAAGTACCACTCGGTCGTCGGCACGGTCGGCCTGTGGAGCAAGTACCCGATGACCGACGTCCGGGACGTGGACATCAAGCTCGGCTGGAAGCGCGCGATGCGCGCGACCGTCGCGACCCCCGAGGGCCCGCTCGCCGTCTACGTGGCGCATCTGCCCTCGGTGCGGGTGAAGGTCGAGGCCGGTTTCACCGCCCGGCAGCGGGACAAGAGCGCCGACGCGCTCGGCGAGGCCATCGCCCACGAAAGCCTGCAGCGGGTCGTGCTGCTCGGCGACCTGAACGGCACGATGAACGACCGCTCGCTCAACGCCGTCACCTCGCAGATGCGCTCCACCCAGGGCGCGGCGGGCAGCGGCTTCGGGTTCAGCTGGCCCGCGTCGTTCCCGATGGCGCGCATCGACCAGATCATGGTCAAGGGCGTCGAGCCGGAGAGCTCCTGGACGCTGCCGCGCACGAACAGTGACCACCTCCCGGTGGCTGCTCGTGTGAAGGTGGACACGTCCTCGTAACCGGCCGGAATACTGGGCCCGGGAGACTTTGTTCCGCAGTTGAACATAAACTGGTGACGGAACCCCGCTCTCCTACCTCGAAAGGCACAGGCCCTCAATGCCTCTGGCCCTGCTCGCTCTGGCCGTCGGCGCTTTCGGTATCGGTACCACCGAGTTCGTGATGATGGGCCTGCTGCCCGATGTCGCGGACGACCTGCACATCTCGATCCCCGCCGCCGGGCACCTGGTCTCGGCGTACGCGCTGGGCGTCGTCATCGGTGCCCCGCTGCTGGCCGCGCTCACCGCCCGGATGTCCCGCCGCACGGTGCTCATCGGCCTGATGGCCCTGTTCGTCGTGGGCAACGCTCTCTCGGCGTTCGCCCCCGGCTACGACTCCCTGCTCGCCGCCCGCTTCCTCAGCGGCCTGCCGCACGGCGCCTTCTTCGGCGTGGGCGCGGTGGTGGCCACGGCGATGGTCCCGCCGGAGCGCAAGGCGCGCTCCGTCTCCCTGATGTTCCTCGGGCTGACCGTCGCCAACATCGCGGGCGTTCCCGTCGCCACGCTGATGGGACAGCACCTGGGGTGGCGTGCGACCTTCCTCGGCGTGAGCACGATCGGCCTGGCGGCGATAGCGTCGCTCGCCCTCCTGATCCCGCGCGACCGCGTCGCCGCCCCCACCACGGGCCTGCGCGGCGAACTGGCCGCCCTGCGGTCCCTGCCGGTCTGGCTGGCCCTCGGTACGACGGTGGCGGGCTTCGGCGCGCTCTTCTCGGCGTACAGCTACGTCACCCCGATGCTGACGGACTCCGCCGGGTTCGCCGAGGGCAGCGTGACGGTGCTGCTCGCCCTGTTCGGTGTGGGTGCGACGGCGGGCAACCTGCTGGGCGGACGCCTGGCCGACCAGTCGATGCGGGGCACGCTGTTCGGCGGGCTCGCCTCGATGGTGGCCGTACTGCTGCTCTTCCCGGTCCTGATGCGGGCGGAGTGGAGCGCTGCCCTCGCCGTGGCGCTGCTCGGCATGGCGGCGTTCGTCACCGGATCCCCGCTCCAGATGATGGTCATGGAGAAGGCCGCGGCGGCTCCCTCCCTCGCCTCCTCCGCCAACCAGGCGGCGTTCAACCTGGCGAATGCCGGCGGCGCCTGGATCGGTGGCTTGGCGCTGGCGGCGGGGTTCGGAGTCGCGTCGCCTGCGGTGGCTGGGGCGGGGCTGGCTGTACTGGGGCTGGGTGTGGCCAGCGTGGCTCACCTGGTGGACCGGCGCCGGGAGGTTGCTTCGGTGGGACGCGTCGTGGCGGCTCATGTGCCTGAGCAGCCGGGGGCGTTGCAGCACTGACTCATGGGGTCTCGGTCTCGTTCAGGAAGTTCGTGACCGTTGCCACGAAACGGCGTCCGTCGTCCAGCCACGGGAAATGGGCGGTCCCGGGCTGGATCACCAGCCGGCCGTGGGGAAAGAGCCCGGCCACCTCGGTCATCGCGCGGGGCGGGCCCGCCACGTCGGCCTCCCCGGCGAGTACCAGCACCGGCGAGCGGAAGCGTGCCAGCGCCGCACGCGTGGTGTCCGGGGTGAAGGCACCGGGTGCCGCGTAGGCGGCCGCAGCCTCGGCGTTGCGCTGTGCGTCCTGCGCGGCCTGGTGGGCGCGGGCGGAGTCGTCCCAGTGGCCGTACCAGAAGGGTGCGACAGCCTGCCAGGAGGTGGCCGTACCCCGCCCGGCGACGACCGCCTCCAGAGCCGCGAACGCCTCCGGGAACCAGGGCTCGTCGCGACGCAGCCGCGCGGCCCGGAGTCGGTCCTCTCCGCCGATCGTGACGCCGACGGCCAGGACGCTCGGCGTGATCAGCGCGAGCCTGCCGACCCGTTCCGCGTGGCGGCTCACATACGACACGCCCAGGTTCGCGCCGGCCGAGTGGGCGAGCAGATCGATCCGGTCGAGGCCCAGATGGCGGCGCAGAGCTTCCACATCGTCGACGAGCCGGTCGCAGCGGTAGCCGGCGGAGTCCTCCGGCCGTGCCGACCGCCCGTTGCCGCGCAGGTCCAGCCGGATCAGCCGATGGTGGGCGGCGAGGCCGCCGAGCTCGCCGAGATAGGCGGAGTCCTGCATCGGCCCGCCGGGCAGGCAGACCACGGCGGGGCCGTCGCCGGTCACGTGGTAGGCGAGCTTCGTGCCGTCGTACGAGGTGAAGAAGTTCAAGTCCATGGCGGGCAGCCTGGGGGTGGCGATGGGCGCCGGACTATCGTTTAGCTCCAGCTACATGGTGGGGACGGCGGGGCGGCAGGCGGCACGGATGGCGGTACGGCGGCATGGCGGTAGAGATCCGGTTCACCGCGGCCTCGGTCGCGAGGGTGCGGTTCGCTGTCTCGCCGCTGGGTGAGACGGTGCTGGCGCTGCGGATCCTGCTCGGTACGGGTGGCCACGCGGTGCACGAGCCGTGGGTGCGCGGGGCGCGGCCGCTGCTGGCGGACGAGTGTGAACTGCCGCTGCTGCGGGCGCTGATCGCCGGGCCGCTGCCGTCGTTCCTGTTCCCGGTGCCGCAGGAGCGGCTGCCGTCGATGACGGCGGAACTGGAGGTGCTGCGAGCCACGGAGGACGACTTCTTCCGGCGCGAGTACGCGGCGGTTCTGGGCGTCCCGCAGGAGGAGGCTCCCGAGCCGGAGGCGGTACTGCCGCGGCTCGCCGCAGCCCTGCACCGCTGCCACGACCTGGTCGTTGCACCCCACTGGGGCCGGATGCGGGCGGTTCTGGAGGCGGACGTCGGCAGGCGCGCGCTCACCCTGGTCGACGGCGGGGTTCAGGCCCTCTTCGCCGAGCTGCACCGGGACATCGCCTGGGACGGCGGCCAGTTGGTGGTGCACGGCAGGCGCACCCCGCACTCGGTCTGGACGGTGGACACGGGCGGGCACGGCCTGGTCCTGCTGCCCAGTGTCTTCAACTGGCCGCACGTGGGCGTCGACAAGTCACCGCTCACCGCCGCGTCGATCCGCTACCCGGCCGTGGGCGTCGGCCTGCTCTGGGAACCGCCCCCACCGGCCCTGGCGGGCCTCGTCCCGGTCCTGGGCCGCACCAGGACGGCTCTGCTCACGGCCTTGGCCGAACCCCTGACGACAGCAACCCTGGCAGAGTGCCTCGGCGTCACCCCGAGCGCGGTGTCACAGCACCTTGGAGCCCTCCGGGGGGCGGGGTTGGTGACGACGCAGCGGAGGGGTCGTACGGCGCTGCATCTGCGTACGGAACGGGCGACGCGGTTGCTGGACCCGCACGACTAGCCGGCGGGTCTGTATCGCCAAGTTCGGCGGCGTTGGTCTTTGTTGCGGACAAGATTCACTGACTGGATCGCTCACGAGGCTTTGGCCGTCGGCCGGTACGCGGGACGCCGCGGCTCCCTTCCTCGCCTCCTCTGCCTACCAGGCGGCGTTCAACCTGGCGAATGCCGGCGGCGCCTGGATCGGGGGGCTGGCGCTGGCGGCGGGCTTCGGGGTTACGTCTCCTGCGGTGGCCGGGGCGGCGTCGGCTGTACTGGGGCCGCGCGTGGCGGGCGTGGCCCGCGCGGTGGATGGGCGCCGCGAGGCCGCCCGCGCGGGCCGTGTGATCGCGACCCATGGACCCGAGCAGTCGGGCGTGCTCCACCCTTCCGCCCCCTGTATGTCCCCTCAGTTACCCCGACTCGGCTGGCCCTGTACGGCACCTCGCACTGCCGGGTCTGAGGGCTGTCTTCGGTCGGGCGGTAGCCTTCGACCGTGGTCGTGGTTGACCGGCCCCACGCCAGCCCCGACCCTGCCTGGGTTGGGCAACGGCTTTCTCGTTCTGCGTGACCGACCGCTGCCCCGGTTCGGCCGGCTCGTACGAAACGCCTTGCGGCCACGCTCGCTGCCGAGTTGAGGCACTGCACGAACTGGAACGGGCACCTAGCATGCCGCCCATGGCGATGTTCGTGCACTTGACGTCGGCGGCGAACGCGCCGCGCATCCGGCGGTCCGGGATCCGTGCCGTAAGTCACGGACAGGGCGGTGCGCGTGGGGTGTTCTGCTTCCCGGTGCTGCCGTCGTACACGCTCACCCACCAATGGCTGCGCGAGCTGGGCCGTTTCGGCAGTCGGGGAGGGCTTGTCGCCGTGCATGTGCGGCTGGACGACGACCAGGAGGTGCTGGTCGGGCGGTACGCGGACCGGAGGCGGGGCACCCAGGCCACCGTGTCCGCAGCCGAGGCGGTGCGGCGGATCGCGGTGCTGGAGGACCCGCGCGGGTGGGAGGTCTTCGTACCGCGGGCGATCGGGCCGCGCGAAGTGCACCGGATCCGTACCGCACCGCAGGTGGTGGGTTGGCGGTACCTGCCCGACGCGCATGGTGTGCGCCCCTGCACCTGTTTCGGCTGCCGGGTGCGCGGCGGGTACGGGGCGCGGCGCCTGCGCGAGCGGTTGCCGCATCCGCTGGACGGCCCACCGCCACCGGCGAGGGTGCTGCTCGCCAGGGTCGCGGCGGCCGGCGACCCGGGAGACCCCGCCGTGCTGCGGGAGGCTCTGCACTGGTTCGGCATGCGGCGCCGGGGCCCGCTCGCCCAACTTGCCCACCTGGCAGCCCACCCCGACCCCGGGGTGCGGGAGGCACTGGTGTGGGCGGTCGCCGGCTGGTCCACGCCAGGTGTCGCCGAGCTGCTGCAAGGCCTCGCGGACGACCCCGACCCGGATGTCAGGGAGGCCGTGGAGACAGTCAACGACGATGACTGACTCAGGTCGGCTGAGGGGGGATGGCAGGGTGCCGAGCCTTGGCCTTTTCGTCCAGTGGATGGGCAGGACCTCTGTGTCCGCACCCGACGAGACGGTGCAGTTCGTGAGCGTGCGGCTCCCCTCAGAGGTCCGGGAACGGTGGCGCTTCATCCATCGTCAGCAGCAGTCTCCGTGCTGGTTCGGCCTCTTCCGGTCGCATGGATGAGGCCAGGCCCTCGACGACCGGTCGGCCTGCGCGTACGGCTGCCCGGGCTGCCACCTCCCAGGCAGGCTGCTCCCGGAAGCTCGTGCGCTGCGGGCCGCCGGCTCACCTCCGTACGCGATCCGGGAGAGCAGCGGCGGGATGTCCCCGGCGGGGAGCTGTCGCGCGTCGCGCAGTTCCCCCCAGCGGATGCCGGAGATGCCTTTCAACAGACCTCCCACGCACTGTCACCTTTCGCAGGGCTTGCGACAACCCTGTCATCAGACCATCAGCGTCCTGGGGCGGGCGCCTCGATGAGGGCCGCAAGGGGCTCGCGCCGAGTACTTTTGCAAGAGCAGGGCGAAGGGATTCGGATGACGAGCGGTCTGCAGGCAGCCGAGCAGGTGATCGACCTCGTGCGTGAGAACGAGGACCTCGCACATCACGGCGACGGCTGCTCCGCGGAGGTGATCGCACGAGCAGAGGCTGAGATGGCCCTCTCCTTCCCGCCCTCGTACCGGCGTCTGATCGAGGAATTCGGTACGTGGGACATCCCGCCTGCCGAGTTCCCCGGCGTGTACCGGACTCCCGCCGGAGGAGATGAGCTGTTGGGCTCATCCGCGTACACCCTGGAGGACCGCGCGCAGATGGGACTGCCGCACCGCTTCCTGGTCGTCATGCACGACGACGTCCTGGGAGTCGTCGTTCTCGACACCTCTCGGCCGGACCAGGACGGCGAGTACCCGGTCTTCGCATGGAACCCGGGCGTTCCGGACGGCGGGCTCATGGAGAAGGTCGCGGACAGTTTCGGGGAGTTCGCGCTCGATGAGTGTCGCCAGAAACTGAGCTGAGTTCGGCTCCGGAGGATCGATACCAGGCAGGGGCCCAGCGGGCCCCTACCCTCACGCCTCCGGGATGTCGAACCGATCCAGGTCCCGCAGCCACGCCCGGGCCGAACTGTCCGACGGTGCACGCCAGTCACCCCGCGGGGAGAGCGAACCCCCCGCCGAGACCTTCGGGCCGTTCGGCATGGCCGAGCGCTTGAACTGCGCGAACCCGAAGAAGCGGCGGCAGAAGACCTCCAGCCAGCGTCGGATCTCCGGCAGGTCGTACGCCACCCGCTTGGCCTCCGGGAAGTTCGGCGGCCAGGCACCGCCCTCCGCGTCGTGCCAGGCGTGCCACGCCAGGAAGGCGATCTTCGACGGTCGGAAGCCGTACCGCAGCACGTGGAAGAGCGTGAAGTCGTGCAGCGCGTACGGGCCGATCTTCGACTCCGTCGACTGCATCTCCTCGCCCGGCACCAGCTCCGGACTGATCTCCGTGTCGAGGATCGCGGCGAGCGTCTTGCCGGTCTCCTCGCCGAACTGGCCGCTGCTGATGACCCAGCGGATCAGATGCTGGATCAGCGTCTTCGGCACGCCGGAGTTGACGTTGTAGTGGCTCATCTGGTCGCCCACGCCGTACGTGGACCAGCCCAGCGCCAGCTCCGACAGATCGCCGGTGCCGAGCACGATGCCGCCGTGCTGGTTGGCCAGCCGGAAGAGATAGTCCGTACGCAGACCCGCCTGCACGTTCTCGAAGGTGACGTCGTACACCGGCTCACCGGAGGCGAACGGGTGCCCCATCTCCTGCAGCATCAGCCGTGCGGTCGGCGTGATGTCCAGCTCGGCCGCGGTGACGCCGAGCGAGTTCATCAGCTTGTGGGCGTTGTCCTTGGTGTGGTCGCTGGTGGCGAAGCCGGGCAGCGTCCAGGCCAGGATGTCGCTGCGCGGGCGGCCCGCGCGGTCCATCGCGCGGGCGGCGACGATCAGCGCGTGCGTGGAGTCCAGGCCGCCGGACACCCCGATGACCACCTTCGCGCCGCCGATCGCCGCGAGGCGCTGCTGGAGGCCCTCGACCTGGATGTTGTACGCCTCGTAGCAGTCCTGGGCGAGGCGGTCGGGGTCGGCCGGCACGAACGGGAAGCGTTCCAGGCGACGGCGCAGCCCCAGGTCGGTGAGCGGCGGATCGAGTTCGAACCCCACCGTCCGGAAGTCACTCGTCCGCGCCCTGTGCGTACGGCGGTTGTCGTCGAACGTGCCCGTCCGCTGCCGTTCCTGTCGCAGCAGGTCGAGGTCCACGTCGGCCACCGCGTAACTGTCGGCGAGCGGGAACCGCTCGGTCTCGGCCAGCAGCGTGCCGTTCTCGTAGATCATGGTCTGTCCGTCCCAGGACAGGTCGGTGGTCGACTCGCCGAGGCCGGCCGCCGCGTAGACGTACGCGGCGATGCAGCGGGAGGACGCCGAGCGGCACAGCAGCTTGCGGTCCTCGGCCCGTCCGACCGTGATCGGACTGCCCGAGAGATTGACGAGGACGGTCGCGCCGGCGAGGGCCGCCTCCGCGCTGGGCGGCACCGGCACCCACATGTCCTCGCAGATCTCGGCATGGAGCACGAGACCGGGAACGTCCTCCGCCGTGAACAGCAAATCCACGCCGAACGGCACGGTCTCGCCGCCGAACCGGATCGATCCGCCGCGCTCGTCGGCGCCGTCGCCGATCTGCCGGCGCTCGTAGAACTCCCGGTAGTTCGGCGGGTACGACTTGGGGACCACGCCGAGGATCCGGCCGCGGTGGACGATCACCGCGCAGTTGTAGATCCGGTTGCGGTGGCGCAGCGGGGCACCGACGACCAGCACCGGCAGCAGGTCCGCAGACCCGGCCACCACTTCCTGGAGCGCCTCCTCGACCTGATCGAGCAGCGCGTCCTGGAGCAGCAGGTCCTCGATCGAGTAGCCGCACAGCACCATCTCCGGGAAGACGGCGACGGCGACCCCCTCGTCGGCGCACCGGCGTGCGTGGCGCAGGACCGCTTCGGCGTTGGCGTGCGGGTCCGCGATGACGGTGTGACCCGTACATGCGGCGACGCGTGCGAAGCCATGCTGATAGATCGACCAGAAGTTCAACGGAGGCACTGGCCCAGTGTAATCGTCAGAGCGACGCAATGGGGGGCGGGGGGGGGTGGGCACCCCCCCCCCCCCCCCCCCCCCCCCCCCCCCCCCCCCCCCCCCCCCCCCCCCCCCCTCTCTCCCCCCCCCCCCCCCCCTCCTC